>JBCBHI010000624.1:0-3742 GCA_038525885.1 Bacteroidota bacterium | reverse complement strand
GTACATAGCAAAGTTGAGTTTTGGCTCACCGAGAAGGTAGGCGAAGCCGGCAAAAAAATCCACACCGCCAGGTCTCGAAATGACCAAGTACTGGTAGACCTGCACCTATGGGCCCGTGACCAGGTGAAGGAAGTCCTGGCAGAAACCGGCCTGCTCTTTGACCAGCTCATGAAGCTAGCCGAAGCCCATGCCGACAAAGGCATGCCCGGGTACACCCACATGCAGGTAGCCATGCCCTCCTCTTTCGGCGTATGGTTCTCTGCCTACGCAGAAACCCTCATCGACGATGTACTGCAATGGAACGCAGCCTTTAGCACTGCCAACCAGAACCCATTAGGCTCAGCGGCAGGG
This sequence comes from Bacteroidota bacterium, assembly GCA_038525885.1. GTDB lineage: Bacteria > Bacteroidota > Bacteroidia > Cytophagales > Cyclobacteriaceae > DMST01. The sequence goes on along the minus strand of JBCBHI010000624.1, from coordinate 3,391 downwards.
TACGGTAGCAACTTCCCCATCGACCGGGAAATGACCACCCAAGAGCTAGCGTTTGGCACTTTACGGTACAACGTGGTAGCGGCGCAGATGAGCCGCGGCCGTCTGGAAAAAGCCATGAGCTTTGCCATTAGCAGTCTGGCGGCTACCCTCAACAAGCTGGCCACCGATATCTGCCTCTACATGGGGCAGGACTTCGGTTTTGTTACCTTCCCAGACCACCTGACCACGGGTAGCAGCATTATGCCTCACAAGAAGAATCCTGATGTTTGGGAGCTGATACGCGGGCAAACTAATAGACTGCAAGCAGTACCTACGGAGCTTAGTTTGATGACCACCAACCAACCCAGTGGCTATCACCGAGACTACCAACTGCTTAAAGATGTGCTATTCCCGGCCATGACTCGCCTGCACTCCTGCCTGGACCTGTCCACTTACATGCTAGCGCATATTCAGGTGAAAGAAGGGCTCTTGCAGAAGGAGAAATATGACCTTTTGTTTACCGTAGAGGCCGTCAACGCCAAGGTAGTGGCCGGCGTACCCTTTCGGGATGCATACCGTGAAGTAGGAGCGGCCGTGGAGGCAGGCACTTACCAACCCAACCGGGACTTAAACCACACCCATCAAGGGAGTCTGGGCAACCTATGTCTGCCAGAGATCCGCAAAAAATGGGAAGGTGCCCTCCACCAGGATAAATAATATACCTTAAATCGGCTACAGGCGTTAGGAAAAATATGAAACAATCAATCTGGCTGTGGTGCATTCTCCTAGGGGTAGCGGGGTGCGCCAAAATTACCGTAGGGTACAAAACCAGTGGCGAACGTCCCACCTTACTGAATGAAGAGACCTTTGCCCTGGAAGGCATCTCGCGCGACTCGCACTACGGCTATACCGCCAAAGCTCCTATACATGTTGGCGGGTATGATACCCAGGAAGAATCCTTGAACGTTACCCGCTACCTAAATGCCCTGCGTGGCCCCAAGGGCGAGACCATTACCTGGCGTTTCCAGGGCACCTGCTGTGACTATCCCTCTACCCGTGACCGCATGGGGCAGGCCTTTCTGGAAGTGTACGCCCTCTCCTACCCCGGGCAAGCCCTCAACCCGCTCTTCTTGTATTTAGATACCTACCATTACGATCGGCTGCAGGCGCCAGAGGGTATGACCCATGTCCGGTAAAGTATACCCAACGCATCCTTTTACATGTTATATCCTATCTTAGGGTCTGTCGCGGATTTGACACCTAACCAAAGGGTTTTTATTTCCTAAAATGTTAAATCACGACATCTCAGTATCGAATCGAATGATAGATTCGCATACCTACAATTGTGAGACGTTTTAGTGAAAAGTGGTAATTGATGAAGAGCATGCCCTGCCGAGATAATGAGCGGGGCTGTTCTTTATACCAGCCGTACGAAAGCCAGACCTACGAATGAGTCCTTTTCCCATTGATCGATCTTTGATGACCCTCCAGAGTACCGGAGACGGAGGGGAGTTTTTTGCCGATATCATTCCTGAACTATACCGCTATCTGGAAGAAAAAGATGCATATCCTCTAAAAGAGATGGTAGACCACTTGGTCATCCCTCGTAACAAATACCTCTACTTACCGGGAGCTTCGCCAAGCTATATTTATGAAATAGTAGAAGGTGCGGTGAAGCTAGGCAGCTATGCTCAGGACCAGCGAGAAACCATTTATGAAGTGCTGGGATCGGGAGACTTTTTTGGCAACTTGCGGTATATCAATCAAGAGTTTTTCGAGTTCTCAAAAACTATGGTGGGTTGTCGCATACGGCGCTACAAGCTCGCGTTTTTCCGCCGGGTTATCGTAGAAGACCCACAAATAGCCGAGTGGTTTCAAAGTCGGGTGGTACACCGATGGTGGAGAGCCGAAACTAAGCTCTTTCATATTCGGGGGGCAGACATGGAAGGCAAAGTCCTTATGGTATTCCAATTACTCAATCGAAGGGTAAAAGACGCCCGGGGCAACGAACACCATCTGTTCTGGCTATTGTCTCAGAAAGAAATCGGGGATCTCATCGGCGCTTCGCGCCAGACCGTCTCGGGGGTACTAAAATCATTGATTCACAAAGGAGAAATCCACCATTAAGCCAAGCTTGAAGAGTTAAGCTAATCTGACTTTTCAGACTTAATGCCGCACGCATCACACCAATCGTTGGGATTATCTCGTGGTGGGACGACTCGGAGTCGTCTTACCACTGGTACTACACAAAGTTCCAGGGTGAGTAGTGACGCGGATGTAACGTCCACGTCAGCATGGCTGTTTCAGCAAGCCCTACTTTAGTTAGTGGGATGAGCCTTGCAGGGGTCCGACCGGTATCTGCATTGTGAAAGACCGGTCGAACCCCTCCCTCCCAAGCGCCTCGTTTTCAGTGGATTGCAAAACTCATCCTTGGTAGGGATTATCGGGCCAGTCCGAAAACCTCAGGGTTCCGATTTAGAAACTAATCCACTCATGTGCAGAGTAAAGGGCATAAAAAAACACGCCAAGTGGAGACAAGGCGTGTTATCTATATTTTTAGGTGGAGAATTACTTCTCGTCCTCGAATTTCTTCTTGCTTACTTTGCGAGCATCCAGAAAACCTACTGAGGCAGCAAAGCCAATGATGATGCAAACTATCCATACAAAGGTATTCGCGCCGTCGCCAATTGGTGGATCAAACATGGTGATAACAGTTTGTTTGTTGAATTCGGCCGCTAAGATAGACCCTGAACCGAAGGCGTGCAACCCATGGTTATCGAAAATCCTAAATCCTGATCAGGATTTCTCAATGATGGGTAGTGTGTGGCTTTTATTAGCCTCCGTTAAGGTAGGCTTTGCCTGTGACACACTGGTCTTTTTATTGAGAAACGACGTCACTCGCAAGTCTGAGATATTTATTTTCTTGGATGTCATGATAAGGGGAATGGTATCCTATCGCTCATACTAAAATATATATAATTTATATATAAGCGTAATAAATGTGGGAATTTTGGCCTTAGGTTTAGTATTAATTACAATTATATCACTTTTCTAAAAAAGGATAAGCTTATTTCAACCTTCTTCTTGAATTACCGAGAGGAGGGTATTGCATTTTAGCTCAGTCTCTTCCCATTCTTTTTGAGGATTGGAGTCAATCGTTACCCCAGCCCCGGCATAGAGTATGGCCTCTTGTCCGAGGTATTGCATGCACCTTAGGTTCACATACAAGCTGGTAAACTCCTGCACATTCACGGGGCCCAAGTAGCCAGCATACAACTCCCGGGAGTATCCTTCATGCTTTGCCAGAAATGCCTCCGAGGTTTCTTTGGGCATCCCGCATACGGCTGAGGTGGGGTGCAGTAATTTGAGCAACCAGTTTTCCCCAGTTGGGTACCGTGATGCTCAAATTACT
>JBCBHI010000623.1:0-3743 GCA_038525885.1 Bacteroidota bacterium | reverse complement strand
GATCGCAGTTCAGGGGGGTAGCTAACATCAGTTTCTTCCTATACCGACTGGCGAAAATTTATGCCTGAGCGGTATGGCCCCCCTGGAATATGGACTGATCCAAAATCACGGGCCGTACCCAACCTTTGAAAACAAAAAACCCTGCCGAAGGGGCAGGGTTCTGAATGCTGAATGAAGTAGGATGATTAAGCTTCCTCTTCTTCCTCCTCGTCCTCTCCAGCTCCTTTTCCACGCAATGCACGAGGAATTTCTACAGAACAGATAGAAACCAAAGGACTGTTTACAATCTCGTAGTTCTCAGCCGAAAGCTCACCAACTTTAGCGGAGCGACCCAGGTCCAATGCTGCAATGTCTACCTCGATGAAATCAGGCATATCCTTGGGCAAAGCCTTGATAGTGAGCTTGCGCAATTTCATTACCAGCTTACCACCTTTGGCCACACCTGGGGCAACGCCCGTAGTGCGCACAGGGATATCCATTTTTACAGCTCTGTCATCACGCAACTCCAGGAAGTCAGCGTGCAACAACATCTCACTTACGGGGTGAAACTGGGCATCTTGCAGGATAGCCAAACGCTCATCGCCTTCAATGTTCAACTTTACATGGTAGGCATTGGGAGTGTATAGCAGATCACGGAAAAGGATAACGGGTGAATGGAAATGCACCTGATCTTTACCTCCGTACAAAACACAAGGAACACTGCCTTCCGCGCGGATGGCCTTGCTTTCGGTTTTGCCGAGATTTGCTCTTTTATACCCTATAATCTCAACAGTTTGCATATGTATTTATTTAAAACAGTTGCTTACTTAAATGAACAGCGAGCTTACAGACTCGTTGTCATGAATTTTACGGATCGCTTTGGAGAACAACTCCGCCACGGTCAGCACTTTCACCTTCTTGCTGGGTTTGGACTGCGGAATGGTATCCGTAATCACTAACTCTTCCAACGCAGAAGCTTCAATATTTTCAAAGGCTTTACCGGAAAGTACTCCGTGCGTACACACAGCTCTTACGGACTTAGCTCCTTTTTCTTTTACCAGATTTGCCGCTTTGCAAATGGTTCCTGCCGTATCCACCATGTCATCGATAAGAATGACATCTTTCCCCTCTACATTACCTATCACATGCATCTCAGCAATCTCATTTGCCTCCTTACGATACTTGTGACAAACCACGAAATCGGTACCTAAATATTCGGCATATTTCCTGGCTCTGGCCACCCCTCCTACGTCAGGGCTCGCAAAGATAGGGTTTTTCAACTTCAAACTCTTCAGGTAAGGCACAAATATGGCCGAAGCATGCAGGTGATCTACAGGAATATCAAAGAAACCTTGGATTTGTCCTGCATGAAGATCGCAGAATACGATTCTATCGGCGCCAGCCGCTGAAATCAAATTGGCGTTCAATTTTGCCGCAATGGAAACCCTTGGGCGGTCCTTTCTGTCTTGCCGGGCATAGCCAAAGTAGGGGATAACCACGGTAACGTTCTCCGCACTGGCCCGCTTAGCCCCATCTATCATGATGAGCAGCTCCATCAAGTTGTCTGCGGGGGGCATGGTGCTTTGAATGATAAATACATCGTAGCCCCGAATGGACTCATTGAATGCGGTGGAAATCTCTCCGTCACTAAAGCGGCGGCGGGTAACGGCGCCCAGCGGCTTGCCATAGTGGTGAGCAATCTGTTCGGCGAGGGGTTCACTGGCTTCGCCGCAAAAGATCTTTACAGAGGACATGAGGTGGTTTTAAATTATTAGGAGTGATTGTTTCCTTGCCGTAAAACAAGAAAACCCGCCTTGTGGGCGGGTTGTTCTCGAGTTGCCCGACTAGGGCTCGAACCTAGACTCTTCTGAACCAAAATCAGACGTGTTGCCAGTTACACCATCGGGCAGTAATGTGTCCCATTCGCGATGGGAGTACAAAAGTAGAGAACTCAATTTTATTACCAAAAATGGGAGCGCCTTTTTTTATAGCAACTTTCAAAGATTTTTCCACAGGCCTAAAAATGAGCAAAAACTAAGATTAGGAGTGGAAAAATCTCTTGCCCATATTTTAGTTAGCTTCCATTAGGGCAGGTAATGCGCCCTCGTACCATTCGCGGGCCTCTTGCAGGTGCGTATACACATCACCATCTACCGTGAGGGATGAGCCACCCACGGTACCAATTTGGCTGAATTTTACTCCCTTATCGTTTAGCACTTTTTCAAGAGCCTCTGCCTGAGCCGGTTGTACCGTCACTACGGCGCGGCTTTGGCTTTCACCGTACAGCCAGGCATCCTTGCGGATTTGGCTATCGCTGGATACTTCGAACCCAAGGTTGCCAGCCATGGCCGACTCGGCAAGGGTGATCCATAGGCCACCATCGCTTACGTCGTGTGCCGCGGTAATCAAGCCTTGTTTGATGATCTCCTTGATGGCCCCCTGCATCTGGAATTCTTCTTCCAAATCGAAAGCGGGCGCAGGGGCTTCTTTGATACCTACAAACGAGTAGAGGTACTGCGAGCTAGCAATATCGTCCTTGGCTTCGCCTACCAGATAGATGAGTTCCCCCTCAGCTTTGAAATCCAAGGTGGTCTGGGTGCTCAAGTCTTCTACCAAGCCCAACATCCCGATGGTAGGGGTGGGGAAGACCGGACCGTCATCACTACTCTGGTTATAGAAACTCACATTACCTCCGGTAACGGGCGTGCTGAATTTCTCACAGCTTTTAATCATGCCCTTGATGGCACTTACAAACTGCCAGTACACTTCTGGTACATAAGGATTACCAAAGTTGAGGCAATTGGTAATGGCTACGGGTTCCCCGCCGGAGCAAACGATGTTTCGGGAGGCTTCAGCTACGGCTATGGCACATCCTTCTTCAGGGTCGGCATTCACATACCGGCTATTGCAGTCTACCGTGATGCTAATCGCCTGATCGGTACCGTGCACCCGCACAATGGCTGCGTCAGAAGGCCGGTTGGTGCTTTGGTTGGCGGTGCCCACCATGCTATCGTATTGCTCATATACCCAAGCCTTACTTGCCAGGTTAGGATGGCTCAGCAGGTGTTGGGCCACGGCCTTGTAATCCGGCTGGGCCACCTGGGTAGGATCAAATTGCTTGTAGGCCTGGTAGTACGCAGGCTCTTTGTACTCGCGGTGGTAAACGGGAGCTCCTCCACCCAACACCAGGCTTTCGGAAGGTACATCGGCCACCACTTCGCCGTGCATATGGAATTTCAGGCTGGTGTCCTTGGTCACCACCCCAATCTGCTCACAGTTAAGATCCCACTTGGCGAAAATGTCTTCGATTTCCTTTTCGTGGCCTTTCTCGATAACCACCAGCATACGCTCCTGGCTTTCAGAAATCAGTAACTCGAAAGGCAGCATGTTTTTCTGGCGCATAGGTACTTTGTCCAGCCAGATTTCCATTCCGTGTTCGCCCTTCTCGCTCATTTCAGCGGTAGAGCAAATGATGCCCGCCGCACCCATGTCTTGCATACCGATTACCTTGCCGGAGGCAATGACTTCCAAAGTGGCTTCCAGCAGAAGCTTTTCCTGAAAGGGGTCACCTACCTGTACAGCAGGCAGGTCGTCCATACTTTCTTCGGAGATATCCTTGGAGGCAAAGGCAGCCCCACCGATACCGTCTTTTCCGGTGGCGGAACCTACAATATAAACGGGATTGCCTTGGTCAATGCATTCTCGGCGGGTATTGTAGAAACCGATAAGGTAGCCCGCGCCATTAGTTATGACGAAGGCAATCC
>JBCBHI010000622.1:0-3752 GCA_038525885.1 Bacteroidota bacterium | reverse complement strand
TGTCCAGGATTGGTTGCTAGGTTCCAGAAAGTATTTATCAATTATTTCCTTTCCTGGCAAATCCAGCAAGGAAATAGGAAATACCAAAAGATTGAAAATGATGGCTACTACCCCACCAGAAATGATCAGAGGAATACTTTGATAGATAACCAATAATGAGATGGCACTGAAATACCAAAACCGTGCCTCTACCATGCCCCCTGAGGATGCAATGACCACCGCCACGATGCCGATAAATAGAAACCCAATGAGCTGGTTTTTGATGCGGCGATTTTTCACAAAAAACAACACCAATAGGTAAGGCGTAAGTGCCGCCACCGACATAGTTAATGCCTCAAGTATTGCATTGTGGATTGCCCCTTCAACCAAGACGTACGCCATGACCGCCAAGCCGAGATATACCATAACGGTATCTGCCTTTTTATAATTTGCTTCCAGCTCTCGCTTGATGGCTTCTTCGCGCAAAAGTTGTTGTCCTTTTTGGTGACTCATTTTGGATTCAAGATTGGCAGTTGGCAATAATGCAAGTATAAGGTAAACAGACCATGCCTAACTGCTGTCTAGCTAGGTATTATATGCTTCTAAGATAATTAGAGTTCTATAAAAAACTTGATTGGTGAGTTTAAAGTGAAGCTTTTGGTTGTATTTCTTATGAGGAAAATTCTGGAGTCCTGAGTTCTTACGTACAATCAAACGCGGAAATATAGGCGGGTACTTTCAGATATTTTGAGCGCTTTTCCTCTTCTGTATCCACAAACCTTCCTATGATTTCAGAGTCTACCTCGCCATTCAGTGAGTGCATGAGTCCTAGCCGCTGAATGCTCTTTACAGCCTCATAGATTGAACTTTCCTTATCTACAAACATCATGGCGACAGTAATTGAGGATAGGGCTAGGGCAGATTCTAGCATGGGAGCCAGTAAGTCCTCTCTACCTGGCTGGGTCCAGAGCCCCTCAATAGCAGCGAATTGATATTTCTTGGGATTAAAAAGCCTGCCCAGTATGGGTAGGTGCGGAACTATGTTCATGGTAGCCCAACCTGTAGCTCCTGGTAAGGCTTGAAATTTCCAGGTGATGGGATAGGCCTGCAGCCCTCCTAGAATTTCCCCCTTCTCTTCCCAAACCCAATAATGGTTGCCCGCAAACACCGTTTCGAAAGTCACCATGCTATACCCACGGTAATACTCTTTCATTTTAGATAACAACCAAGCCTGCTCTTCCGGTTTTGCTTTTCTCAGGGAGAGGTCTGCTTTAGGATATGCCCGGCTAAAGGGGATTGTGGTCATGGTACGTAGCGGTTCAAACCCAAACGACATACACATTTCGTAGCTACGCTGGTTCTCACTTTCTACATAGGCATAATACAAAGTTGATTTCGGTGGAGCTTTCGCATCCATCAAATCAGATCTATCGAATAAGGACCACAAGAGTGGTTTGAGCATGCGGTTACCAGAGCGGCTTGGTTGGCGTTCTGGCTGACGGGTGTTGGGTCTCCGCATAGACTCAAGAAAGGAGAAATACCTGATGTAATAGGAGTGCTGAGCTAAATTTTCTACCGTGGTATCCCTTTCACTCAAGGCAACGGTTCCCATCAACTGATCCTTCTTTTTGAGCGTCACAAAGTTTGGGCCAGGCAGTGCCAGTATTTTCTCTTTCACATTTCCATGCAAATAGGCCAGCCCTTCAGTACCATAGGCCGTACTCTCCAACTGGGTTATGATTTCCTGCGTAGGGGAGCTGTGATTTAGTACCCGGATTGGCCCTCGCTCAAAAAGTAAGGTGCTCATGAAGTGAGAATATTGGCCAACTCGGCGGGGCTGTAGCCGACTGACTTTAGTGTTTTGCGGTCACCAGATCGGTAAACTAAGTAAAGCCCTTCCTTTTCTTCATAGAAACAATCTGTCCCTTGGTTCTTATAGTGAGCCACGGTCTGTTGGGCTTCCTCTTCTGTGCTACAGGCCTTGCTCATATTCGACCGGTGTACCTCTTGGAACAATTCCATGAACTTGTTGCCCATGCCAAACTCTAACACCGCACCCGCCAGCACATACTGCAAATCACATAGCGCATCAGCTACCTCGGTCAAATCATTGTTGGCAATGGCCTCTTCCAATTCTTTGAGTTCTTCGGCTAGCAGACTTACCCGCAGAGCACTCCTTTCAGGTGCTGGAATTTGCGGCTGGGGTAGAACCGGATGCTGAAAGGTTTGATGGAACGAGGCAACCATACTTAGCGATTGGGGTGATTCGATTTCTTGCATGCGTACAAGTAAGCGAACATTTTCAATTGGGCAATAGGAGAAAACTGTGGTGAGACTCTCAGCGGTTGGTATTGAACCAATATGCAATTTTACTGGTCCCAAACGCTTATTCAAAAAAGTCATATTTGTGTGGCTGGGAGGCCTTTCTTGTTAATTTTGGCCTAATAAGCCTGGCATTTGATTCTGTATGGAATTTGGAAATGATTACCGTGAACTACGGTACCGATTGATCCGTGCCGCATATTGGATTCGTCATAAGATCAAGAAATTCTTGGAGCCTTATGGACTTACTCAGCAGCAATTCAACGTGTTACGGATATTGAGAGAATATTACCCTCAACCTCTTACCACAAAAGATATCTCATATCATATGAGTGACCCATATGCGGATACTTCCAGGGTAGTAGATAGACTCCTAAAAAAAGACCTTGTCAAGAAGAAGAGTAATAGCCGAGACAGGAGGCTGGTACAGGTCTGGATTACGCAAGTGGGAATGGACCTATTGGCAACTATTGATCAGCGCCAAGACGAGTTGGATGCGATTACCGCCCAGTTGTCCCCAGAGAAGATTTCTCAACTCAATGAATTGCTTAGGGAATTAACAGAGGACCATTTTAAGGTCACTAAGAAATAGGGAAGGCCATCATGGATCTTACAACACGGAAAATATTCATAACAGGGGCAAGCGCAGGCATTGGTAAATCTATGGTAAAGGTGTTAGCGGATAGAGGCGTGCAACAACTTGCCGTTATGGCCCGAAACCTTGAAGGCCTCCATCAGCTAGAGAAAGAATATCCGTCCATTGAGTTTTTGATAATAGTAGGGGATATCGGGCAGCCCGAGGCCGTGGTGAGTGCGGCGGAGATGATAAAAGAACAATGGGGTGGTTTGGATGTCCTGATCAACAATGCGGGTGTAGTGAGTGCTGGCGCCCTGGAAAAGATATCTGATTCGGATATCATCCAAATGATCCAAATCAACTTGACGGGGTTGATCCTGCTCACCAAGCATATATTACCCTTACTTAAGGAGTCTGATGATGCAGCCATCATGAATGTGTCGTCTGGTTTAGGCTACATAGCCCAGCCCTTTTATAATGTATATGCAGCTACCAAGGCGGGAGTAAAACAATTTGCAGATTCTATGCGAAGGGAGTTAGTACACCATCCTATCCATGTTATCACGGTGTTCCCCACGGCTACTGATACCCCCATGATGGTGAATGCCAAGATGAACCGAAAGATGGATGAGCCAGACATGGTAGCGGGTATGTCCCTGGATGCTATGGTAGCTGGTGAACGCGAAATTGTTTTTGGTGGCAAACAACGCCTGGATGACATACAGCTCAACTTTTCGAATCCTGAGGCGATGGATGCTAAAGTAGAGGCAGGCCTTGAATCTATGCGGTTGCGTACGGAAAGTCACCGTGCCATGTAGTGTTTTTGAGGAAATGTGATCTGAATATCTTCGTAGACATTTGGTGCACTGTTAAA
>JBCBHI010000621.1:0-3752 GCA_038525885.1 Bacteroidota bacterium | reverse complement strand
GCAAATAGCTGAATCCTAGCCTGGGCTCCCATCCGAAGTAAGGATTCCCAAACTCGCCGCTCCCCAATACTATAGAGTCTGCTACAGCACCGCCGTCATAAGTAAAATAGGTGGCTGGGCCAATAGAATTGAAGTTGGACAACCGTATACCGTACCGAACATTGAGTTTGTCACCGATCTTCTGATCATTCTGAATATAGGCTCCCGTTTCCAACGCAAACCGATCCATAAGGTCACTATCATTGAAAGGGCCACCCTCTGGTGCTGCCAATTCAGTTGGTTTGAACGTATGGTGGATGGCCGTAGCCCCAAACTGTACCGTATTGTTCTCATTGGGGTACCAGAAGAAATCTTCCTTCAGTTGCCAATCACGCAAACCTGAGGTAATCGTGAGCAGATCCCCAAAGCCAATTTCGTAATCATAGTTGGTGAAAATGGCTGATGAGTTCAGGAAGAGTTTATCGTTGATCACCGTATTCCAACGAAGGGTACCCGTGGCGTTACCCCAGTTAAAGCCAAAGTTCTCAGCAAAGGCAAACACATCGCGCCCAAAATACCCAGATAGATACACCCGGTTATTCTCATTGATGAGGGCATTGGCCTTCATATTAAGATCGTAGAAGAACAGCTGGGTACCATCCAGGTCCTCATTATTTGCCAAGGGAATAAAAAGGTCCGCATAGGTTCTACGGCCAGAAGCCATGAAAGAGGCCTTGTCCTTTACAATGGGGCCCTCCACAGTCAGCCTGCTGGATATCAAGCCAACTCCACCTTGGGCACCAAACTTCTTGTTGTTACCCTCCTTCATCTTCACATCCAATACAGAAGAAAGCCTACCACCATACTGTGCGGGCATCAGGCCTTTGTAGATCTGTAGGTCCCGGATGGCATCGGAGTTAAATACCGAAAAGAATCCCAACAGGTGAGAGGCATTATATACATTGGCCTCATCTATCAGAATCAAGTTCTGATCTGCTGAACCACCCCGAACAAAGAAACCGCTGCCCCCTTCGCCAGCAGACTGGATCCCAGGCAAGAGTTGAATGGTTTTGAAAATATCCTGTTCGCCAAACAGTACAGGGATATTGGCTACCTGAGCAGGGTCCAACTTGGTGAGGCCCATGTCTACCGAAGTAACATTCTGGTCTAAGCGTTCGCTAGTTACCACTACTTCTTCCAGTTGCTCAATCGCAGGCATTAGCTCTATGGCCTTCCGCTGGTCTTGCGACAGATCCATCTCAATTTCTTGGGCTTCGTACCCCAGGTACTGATACCGCACCGTGTAGGTACCCGCAGGGATAGTGAGGCTATAAAACCCGTATACATTAGTAATGGCTCCGGTACCTGGCATGGAGGGAATCACCACCGCAGCCCCAATTAAATCTTCACCCGTAGTTCCATCTTTTATGGTCCCGCTCAGGGTTACTTTTTCTTGTGCCCAGGCAGGCGAAAAGGTAATGACGCAGAGCATGCTGAGTAGCAGGTTGCGCAGTTGATGTTGCTTCATCTCTTGGCAGAAGTTTTCTTTCCTTCTCTGCACAACGGCCTAGAGCCCAAAATGTCAGTGGTATTATGCAATTACTCTACAAACCGGGGGTTTTTATCGACGTTTCGGCAGCTAGCCTCGCCTTTGCCCAATTACCATCCCAGTAGCAATACCTTTAATCTCTTCTGAACGCGCTAACCTTCACAACAAAACCCTAAAGAGCAATAAAAACTAAAAATGCTTCTATTTTCAATGCATTCATCTACAAACTGAACTCTGATTAGGGCTAAAATTGGCGGACGTTAATCCAACGAAAATTGACGGTCATATATACCCTTTCATAGTGTTTAAGGTGAGCTCCATAATTTTGATTACATTTTCTTCCTTAATTGAATGAAAAACTATGACTCGCGACGAAGCCCGCACCATCCTTTATGAGTATACCCAAGGCGAGAGTTTACTGCGCCATGCCAGGAGTGTTGAACTAGTTATGGAAGCTTATGGTAAAAAATTGGGCGAAGACCCTGAACAGTTCGCGATCGCTGGCATGCTCCACGATGCTGACTACGAACGGTACCCAGAAAAGCACCCCGGCATTATCGTCAAAAAGCTCCGTGACCTGGGAGAAGAGGAATTAGCTTATGCTATTTCTGCCCATTACACCCAATGGGGCAATCCTTGCAAAACCTTATTGGACAAGGCTTTGCTGGCCTCTGATGAACTTACCGGGTTCATTATTGCCGTGGCGCAAGTCCGTCCCCAAGGAATAGTGGGTATGAAACCCAAATCAGTGACTAAAAAGCTAAAAACAGCCAGCTTTGCTGCCACGGTAGACCGTGAGGAGGTACGGTTAGGAGCAGAAGCTTTAGGTGTAGAACTCAATGAGCACATTGCTTTCATCATCAGTGTACTAGACCTGCACCAGGAGGAATTGAGGATTGGACCTTAATCCGACTCATAAAACACATGGATACTACTTCTTTGTCATGACCTTAGCTTGCCCCAACTGTCTTCAACCCATCCCAGAAACTGCACTCAAACCACAAAAGACTGAGGTCCTTTGCCCCACTTGCCATGCCATATTCTCCGCTGATGAGATCAAGGCCGGAAAGGCGGCGGCCCCTTCAAAACCAGAACCTAGCACAAGCCCACCCCCAGGTTCCAAAATCAGCATGGAAACTGGCCTGGCAAGCTCCATCTCCTTGTCTCTGGCAAGGCAAGGTTTCACGAGAGAAAACTTGGCTAGGTTAGTGGGAACAGGCTTGTTCCTAATTTTTGTAACCATTTGGTCTGCATTGGCCTTCTTAGGATCCTGGCTGTTGTTGGTATTCTCAATCCCAATCTGGCTATTGGGCATGGGCCTTCTTATACGGGCACTCAACCGGGCGTTAGGATCACAGCAGCTCATTGTAACCCGAGATGGAGTCACGCTCATAAAAAAGAAGGTTTTCGGGTCCAAACGCATAGACATTCCTTTCCAAAACCTGAAAGCGGCCCAAAACCCGGTGGTAGGAACACGCACAAGCTCCAATATTTTCTCAGGTAAACGCGTGAGCATTCTCACGAAACCTCAGCTTATGACCGAGGCAAATCCCATTACATTCTTTGAGCATGCCCCCACAAGAGACAAAGAATGGATCGTTGATTTCCTGGACTCCATGTTGACGAAACAAAAAGATAAGGGAACTACATAGGGAACACCATGGTGAGAATTGTGGTTAGGGGGAATGAAAACTCAGGTTCCCATGGAAATGCAAAACTTCGATACCGATGTGCTCGCCAAAAGCGACACCACCCCAGTACTAGTAGACTTTTGGGCCAACTGGTGCGGGCCTTGTCATGCCCTTGCTCCGGTAATACAAGAACTTGCCGATGAAGCCCAAGGAGCCTGGACACTGGTGAAGGTAGATACCGATCTGCACCCTGAGTTATCACAGAAATATAATGTACGTGGCATCCCCGCCGTGAAGCTGTTTTACAAACAAGAAGTGATCGCTGAGTTTACCGGGGCTTTACCCAAAATACACATCGAAAACTGGCTAACAGAGCACCTCCCAAGTGAAGAACGAGACACCCTGAAGAGGCTACAAGAAGAACTCCTCACCAGCCAAGATGCTAAGGCCCTGCAAGCATTGGAGGATTTGGCAACTCAACATTCTGATTTTCCAGAGGCACAACTAGCCCTCGCCAGGCAAATAATACTTACCGATCCTACCCGGGCACTGAGCCTGGCAGCCCCATACAAACTGGGAACTAAGCACGGTAT
>JBCBHI010000620.1:0-3757 GCA_038525885.1 Bacteroidota bacterium | reverse complement strand
GTCTTACGGGGCTGATATCTGCATACGTTTCCTCTCGGGAAAGGAAAGTATTTACGGCCTTATCCCCCTCATCTACTTGCTGAATTAAGGACGGTAAATCTCTGTAGGCATCGGGACCGACTACCATGTCTACCACCTTCTCCTCCTCCAGAAGCTTTGACTTTAAGCGTTCGGCCATACAGCCCAAAACACCAATTTGAATGTCTGGCCTCCGTTTCTTTTCAGCATTGAAATGGTTTAATCGGTTGCGAACTGTCTGTTCCGCTTTCTCTCTGATGGAGCAAGTGTTCAGCAATACCAAATCTGCCTTATCAACCGAATTCGTAGTGTCAAAACCTTCCTTTTTCAGGATAGAAGCTACGATCTCACTGTCTGAGAAGTTCATCTGACAGCCATAACTCTCTATGTATACTTTGCGGCCTCTGCCGGTATTTTCTTCGGCAGTTACCCGCACCTCTTGCGTTACCTCACGGTCCGCGTTCTCCAAAATCCCAAGATCCGAAATGATATTTTCCATATTGGTCAAACTCCGTTATCCCCTTACCGATGGGGGCGAATAAGTTTGTAAAGGTACGAAAACCCATGGAAAACGATGACAGAATGTCAGTTATTGCAGGAGTACTTTGCCGCTAAATATTTCTTCCCTGGTCCGAATGATATAATGGTATATGCCAGGCCGTAAACCATAGGTGTCAATGTATTCTGAGTAATCGTCTAGGATATACTCCCTTACAATTTGTCCTTGCACCGAAAGAAACTCCAGGGTAACTGTAGAGTCAAAATTGTTGTAAAGTTGAAAGCCGTCAATCGCAGCGGTTGGGTTGGGTATGAGAGTGACTTTATTGGGTGCCACATAGTAGACCTGAGAGGTATCACTCACGATGGTTGCCCCGTAGTCGGTAACTGCGGTTAGTACATACCGGATCACTCCTTCAGGTAAATCAGTATCAACAAAGCTGAATTCAGAAGTAGTAGGGTTTTTCTCGACACCTATCAAAGTAGCCTGACCATCGATTATGCGGAAGGCTTCAATGCGGTCTAGGTTTAAGATAGACGCCATTACCACCTGGAGGTCCACCGTCTCCGTTTGCTCATCTAGCAAGGGTAATGAGTACTGGAAATAACACTGCCCACCTTGTAGCCTATAGTCTATAGCGAGTGCTCTGTGGTTATCGTACTCGGGGCTGTTAATATTAGGCTCTACTGAAAAGTAAAATCCGTTATCCTCTGTGACGGAAATAAAGAAGGCAGTGTCTGGAAGAGTAACCCAAGGCTCGAAAGTAGTATTGCCAAATCGGTGCAAAGTGTAAGACTCTGCTGCTGGATCAGCAGGCCATTGTAATAAAATGCTGTCCCCACAAGCTAGCCCTATAGTAGGGCGAATATTGGGGTGTACCCTAGTGAGGTCGCTATACAATGTGTCTTGCTTATAGATAAGTCTAAATTGGATAGTCTCTGGGGTAGAGGGTGCCAGATAGCTAAAGAATTCCCTTTGCAAGTTTAGATCACTATCTAAGGTCTCCCAGGGCTGGTTATTGCTGCTTTTCTGTAGTATACCTTGGGTAGCTTCGGGTGCTGCATTCCACCTAACAAAATACTTTTCTGATACCAGCCAGGGATCAGTTTTGGTGGGGTGGGTGAAACTGATGACTGGCTCCTCATCAACCCAATAGTGCAGGACCATGGATT
Source organism: Bacteroidota bacterium (assembly GCA_038525885.1). Classification (GTDB taxonomy): domain Bacteria; phylum Bacteroidota; class Bacteroidia; order Cytophagales; family Cyclobacteriaceae; genus DMST01. The sequence continues at coordinate 2,068 of JBCBHI010000620.1, read as the reverse complement.
GAGCCACACTACAATTGCTGCAGGAAACAGAAGCGGTATAGGTACCGGTTTCAGGATTGGTAAGGGTAACCTGCTCCAAGTTGTTAAGCACGTCCGTGCCTCGGATGGCCGGTTGATTTAACTGGGAAGGGTCCGAGTTGAGTACCCAGGGTAGAAAAACCTCACTGCTTGGAGTGGTAAGGGTAAGGTTAAGATCATGAACCAGCGCTTTGAAATCCCCAGGGTTTGCAGCTGGGTCTGTCCATGCCAGGGCTACACGGATTTCCCTTGCCCCCTCGGTCACATCGATAGAGAAGTCGAGGGTTTCTGAAAGGGCCACAGTATCCAGGTAATAAGATTGCTCATAGATTGACTCCCAGGCTCGGTAAGCATTCACATTACCATAACCACTAAAGTAATCCGGGCCCGTGAGTGCTATGTCATCAGCTGTATTAGCCAGGGTGGCCCGCATGAGACTTGCAGGTGGCAAATTCCCTTCGCGAGTTAGAAATGTTTCGTGTAGTAAGGCCGCTATGCCCGAAACAGTAGCGGCTGCATCTGAGGTCCCTCCAGGGCTATGCGCTACCACTTCAGGTTTTATTCTGCCGTCATAGGCAGGGCCCCTTGAGGCTATGACCGGAACATTGTAAACTGTGTCCGCTCCGCCAACTACCAAATGGTTTTTTGCCTGTTTGAAGTTTCCCGTCAGATTGGCGAAGCCATCCAGATTTGCATACTTCCCTATAGTGTCGCTTTTCCAACCTTCATTCCCCGAAGAAAAAACAATCAACACTTCAGGTTTTGAAGCGACTAACGCATCAAACGTAGCAGATTCGCTAGAGTAGGCATTATTGATATCCAAACCGTAGGAGTTATTTTGGATATAGGAACCCAATGAGTCAAAGTAGGAAATGGGTTCAGGGAACACCTCTATGGGAGCATTGGTGCCAGCTACCTCAGCCTTGGGAGCTACTCCCTCTCCCTCTAGCGACGAATTGGCTCCGCCAGCAATTATGGTAGCCATATCAGTGGCATGGTTGGTGTTTACTCTAGCCTCTCGGGTGGTACGCACCACTCGCCCTCTTATGTCCAAATCCTCAACTTGAAACATTCCTTCCTTTACTTGGATGATCTGGCCTGAACCCGCAAGGGTTGGTTGCCTGTCTTTGAGGATGTTGATCCGGTTTACACTCAAGTCTAGGCCTCTTACCTTAGACTCTTCCGCGATTCCAGATCGGGCAATGTCCAAATAAATGACTTCTGGTGAGGTTAGGAGGATGTTCTCTATTTGCTCCTTGGTAGTAGTAACCACAAAGGTGTTGGAAGCTCGGTTGTGATACGCAATTGGGATTCCCTGCTTTAGTAGAAACTCTTTTAGCAGTGAGCCTTTTCGGCCCACTACAATGGTGCGGAAAGAAAAAGCATTGGAATGGAGTTGTTGTTGTAACGTGGGAGTTAGCTTCCAGCGGAGATTTGCCGAACCAAGTACCACCCAATCTGAACCAGGCCTAACTAAAGCCCCTTCCTTGTCTGGGTATGCAACAACTAAATTTGGACCAAGTCTCCGAACCACCTCCATTCCGATGGGTTCTCGAGGGTTTTCAGTTTGGCTATTAAGTAAAATGGGATACTGTATGTCCTCTTGTTTCTCGCCTACAAGGTAATCTGCCAATTGAATAGTGCTTGGTAACTGCGCAAATGCTACTGAGGCATGGAAAAGCACCCCACAGAAAACCCATCCCAACGCACCTTTTCCCGTCTTAGTATACATAATAGTAAAGAGGATTATTAAAAGAAGTATTCTCTAATTAAGGTGTTTTTTTGAAATCTAGGACTCATTGTTTTTTGGGATAGTGCCGGATTTTAACTGATTTGAGATTATGCTAAGGTTGAGCCTTTCTAATTGGGTCAGGGGTACTTTACGTAGTAGGCTATATCTAGCCTGATAGTGTCTAAGGTTTTGATTGAAATACAGTCGAAGATCCGGGTCTGGAAACTTATATTTCCTTACTGCTAGTATATAATTCCGGTAAAACTGAAGGTCTTCTATGGTGACTTCTGCAAGATCAGAAGGCGTTAGCAGTCTTTC
>JBCBHI010000619.1:0-3772 GCA_038525885.1 Bacteroidota bacterium | reverse complement strand
GGCGCAACTTCAACTCCGATTTGCAAAGAAAGAATTAACCATATCATCCCCCTATCCCCCCTGCAAGTGCCCGAGTACCCCCTCCTTGTACGTGCGGCTTATCTTAATGGGTGTTTCGCCAAGTTGGAGGTTAGTGCTATTGTAGGCCGTGACATACTGGGAATTGACTACGAAGCTCCGGTGGGTGCGGAGGAAGCCCTCCCCCAGGCGTGCTTCCAGGTCCGAAAGCCTGGCATATACCACCAGCGGAGGCTGGTTCTTCCGGTGCACCCGCACGTACTCCTTCATACTCTCTAGATACAAGATATCCTCCAACAGTACTTTATGATCCTGCAGGTTGGCGCGTAGCGTGATGGAAGGAGGTGGTTTCTGTCGGGATTCCTGATGCTTCTTCAGGAAGTAAGTCAATAAAAGTCGATTTGCAATTCCTGCGCCTACCGCAAAAACGGTTGAAATAATGATGCGGGAGGCCTCAGAATCTTTTAAGGAGACAAGTATCTCCTGACTTAAGTCAATGGAAAAAGCCTGGGCCAAACGAATTCCCAACACCAAGCGAAGAACCGAAACCATACTGATGCCCACTATAACCCACAGGAAGTAAGGAAGCTTATTTTTCCGGTACCAGTAGCGTGGCATTAGCCACTCAGTGTTGAAGTAGAATAAAAGTGCGGCCAGGCCTATGTGCATGCCCATCCTGGAAAAGGCATAGGAAACCGGAAACAGGACTGAGAGAGAAAGTACGCTGACAGCCAAGATGGACAACCAAACTAAAGCGTGGGCAAACCACAATATGGATTTAAGGGCAGAGGCTCTCATGCAGTAGGGGAAGATACGAATTGTCCCGGTGGCAGCCGAAGCTATTTGAATCAGAAGCTGGTTGAAAAATCCATGTCATTCGTTGAAAAGGGTCAAAACGAGCCATCCAAGGGGAATTTTTCACCGTTGATCTCACCAAACACAAAAACGTAAGAACATGAGAATTTTAAGTACCTCTTTCCTGCTTGTCACCGTATTGTTATGGAGTTGTAACCCCGTGACTGAGGTAGAGCCAGGAGAAGAAACGGATGCGATTAGCAATGAAGAAGTGGCGGAGGTAGTAGGGGCTGGTCTAGCGGAGGAAGACCAGGGGCTGACTACTACGGTGACCACCTCCACGGCCATGGCCATCCAAGCTCAAGGTAGACCCAGCACTGGGGGGAAAACCGAAATCTGCGGAGTTCTTACCGACACCACCCTTATGTTTACCAACCCAGCAGCCTCGCGGGCTACCTATGCTTATACTTTCGAATACGAGACTATGCTCAATTGTGCCAACGGATTTATTCCTCAAAGCTTTGATACCGAAATGACTTACACGGGCTCCTTCAACGGGCCTCGGTACACCTCTGAAAACTCCGGCGAAGGCGATATGTCTATCAGTAACATTTTGCCTGACGAAGGCAATTTCGTGGTCAATGGCACTTGGGACCGGGGCGGGTCCTATACCTCCAAAGTACGGGAGCAGCGAATGATTACCAGCACCACTGACTTTACCCTCAGCGACGTACAAGTAGATAAGGGCAGCTACGAAATACTGTCTGGGTCTGCCACCGTGCACATTGTGGGAGAAGTAAGTACCGGAGAGCCTTTTGACCTTACGGCTACAGTTACCTTTTTAGGGAATAAGCAAGGTGAGGTTACGCTAGGTGATGAAACCTTTCTGATAGACCTGGAAAGTGGTGAAGTAACCCAAGGCTAATAGCCAAAGCTAGGCTGGATTTCAATAGCCTTTATAGTTTGAAATCTCCGCTACGGCCATCCTGAGCAGTAAGACTCCTCAAAGGAGAACAGCCCTTATCGGGGAGTTGAGGAAAGACCTCAAGCCTATCAGTTTGAGGTCTTCTTTGTCTGCGCTATTTTGTGCCTATGGCCGGCACGGTTTCCTTTATTCCCCCGGGTGATGCGTCTTTACGCCCTTTCGTGAAGGGATATTACTTTCATTACGCACGTGAGGCGGACTTCCGAGGGCATTTGGCCTTTTACCAAAACATCACGAGTACCATCACCATATACCGGAATACGGTGATGTGGGAAGAGGACGGCAAGTGGTACCACCGCCCCGCCGAACAACCGGGACTATACAGCTACATGGCGGCTAAGGTCAACAAGGTGCAGGAGGTGTACTTTCAGCATCCGTTTGAGCGTATAGCCATTGTGTTTCACCCTGGAGGAATCAATCACATTTTGCCTACCCCGCTGAGCCATTGGGTTCCTGAAACCATCAATCCGCTAGCGCTTTTTCAGGAAGATTTTGCCCACCGGCTGCCCCCGTTGTTTGACTCGCCGCAGCTTACCGCACTGCAATCCTCCCTGGATGATTTTTTGCTTCAGCATTGGCAGCCTTTTCCGCTACCCTACTTGCTGCAAGTTATTGAACAAATGGTCAGCTCCCCGGAGACCATAAAGGTGGGGGCCCTGGCCAAGTCCCTGGGCATCAGCCGAAGGACCTTGCTAAGGCAGTTTCAAAAGCACTTGGTATACAGCCCGGAGGAATACTTGGCGGTGATCAAATTTCGGAAGGCCCTGCTGAACTACCAGCAGGCGGACGAGGCCACGCTGGTACAGATAGCGCACGAGAGTGGCTACTATGACCAGGCGGACTTTAACCACCACCTGAAGGAGCGCAGTGGTCTCACGCCCAGCCAGCTATTTGCGCAGCTGCGCATCATGGACCAGACCCTGTTTTGGAGCAAGAGCCGGTAGGGGGTGTTTTTTTTGTAATTCCCCGGCTTGCCTTATTTGTGAGCGAGACGCTCACACTAACGTTAGGTCCGAGCCTGGGCCCAGGGTGACCTTCGAACCAGATTGGGAATTTGTTGGTGCCGCTCCGCTTAAACACCAACAAAGGCAAAGTCCCGATAGGGGGGGCTTTTCGCGGAAGGGATGCGAGCGGATACCCCACAGCCGGGCTCAGATTACTAGTATGGTGCTCCGCTTAAATGTGGGCTTCCCGAAAGACAACAAAGGCAAGAGGGGAATTGCCCGGCGAGGAGTAGAAGCGGGCCAGCCCGACCCTTCACCCAAAGACCGCGGTAGCGGGCGATGGTGCAGGGTTCCGCCCTAACCTTAAACCAGGCTCAGGAAATAAGGGCATACCTGACTCACGCCCAGTGAGCTTTTCGCACAGCTGCGTATCAGGGACCAGACCCTGTTTTGGAGTGAGTCACGGTAGAGGATTGGCTGCATTCATGCTACTGGACACCCCTCCAACAGAAATCGACCTAATCAGCAAACACCTCACAAAAAGGCAGGCTCAAAGCAACCTAACAGTCTTACCGTTGGGTTACTTCAAGCCTGCCCCCAAAAGGAGTAGAGGCAGCTTATTTCAGGCGATATATACTCACCTGCCGCCTCCTATGCTCAATCGTTAGAAACACGAAAAAGCATTGTAAGCGCCCGCTTGTTGATCAATCCAATGAACATTGGTGCTTCCTGCAAGATTGATAGAGAACACTTGTGGATTAATTTCCCAACAAGGAGGGTTGCAACCATCAGGCAGGCAGTCCTGGCAACCTACAAATACACTAAAATCGATGATGCCGTCCATCTCATTTTCATCATAGGTGATTTGGTTGGGGAAAAGGCCGAACCGAATATCACCATCCACACAGTCATGATACCCAAGTGGCCCACCGTTGAACCCAGTTACCGCTCCTCGGTTGATAGTAAAGGTGGCATCCGAAGGATTGCCGCACCCTTTGTACACCGCACGCATGCGGATCTCCTGCCAGTC
>JBCBHI010000618.1:0-3783 GCA_038525885.1 Bacteroidota bacterium | reverse complement strand
GGTTGTTGCAACACCCGGCGGGTATTTTGCCTGTACTGGGGTCTACTAAGCTCACTCGCTGGGAGGGATATTTGCAGGCAACCAGGCAATCATAATCACATCCGTGCTTGTACCTTTCTCCTCCGCCAGCTGGTCCAGAGTAGCCTTCAGTTTTTGGTGCTGGCTGGGCACCTCCTTAGCAAAGAGGGTACCTCCGCCCAACGGCGACCAAGCCATGGGATGGCTCTTTAGCTGCTGCGCTTGGTCAAACGTACCGTCAGTGAAAGGCTGCAAGTGCAGCAGGCTCGCCTCTACCTGGTTGGTATACAGCGGAAAACGGCTTTGGATCATGGAGTACTGAGAGGGCGTAAAGTTGGACACCCCAAAGGCCTGCACTTTACCCGCAGTTTTTAGCTGAGTGAAAGCCTCGGCCACCTCGTCCGGGTCCATCAGCGGAGAGGGCCGGTGCAGCAGCAGCAAATCCAGCGAGTTTACGCCCAATACCCTAAGGCTGCGCTCCGCTTGCTGAATGATGTAGGCCGCATCGTACTGGTACGCCTTATGCGGATGGTCAAATCCCGGAGCAGGAAACTGGATCCCACACTTGGTCACCAGCTGAATCTTCTGCTTTAGATGAGGAACCGTGGCCAGTGCCTTGCCAAAATCCTCCTCGGTGGTGAAGTCACCATAAATATCTGCGTGATCGATGGTGGTGATTCCCATATCCACCAGCTGTTCCAGCAGATCCGCCATGCCGGCGGCATCAAGTTTGGCTCCCCATTTGCCCCAGGTCATAACCCCGGCTACCAAACGAGAAAACGTAGGTCCTTCCGGATGAATCGTTGTCGGTTGTAGCATGCCGAAAGGTAAGGAGAGCCTAGGGTAGTGGCAAAGGCCTCGGGCTATTCCCGCACTGTGGCTCCACCAATGGAAAATTAGCTCCACCTGCTAGGTTGCTCTCCCGGGTGAGGGCATACCTAATGCCCTAACCATCTTCATTCGAATACTTAGGTAGGGAAATACGGTTTAGTGCTCCTTTAGGAAATCGTACGGTATAGGATACTCCTCCAAAGGCTGGATCGGTAATAACTCCTTCGGAATAAGCGGACTATTGGTTTCTACCTCTAGCCCATGCCGCCAAGCTAGTTTAGCATAACCTAGAGCAGGTTGAGAAACATACTGACTTATTACTCCATTATCATTTCGTGTTTTGTGAATCTTGATGCTTGTTAATTCTTCTAAAATTGCTTCACAATCATTTTTACTTCTATTTGATAAAGCCTGAAAGAATTTAAAATCCAGCCATAAAGAATCTTTTTTATCTAGCTTCCTTAAAACTGTTTCTTCTAACTTATCCAATATTTCTTTAGGCTTATTCCCTTCATTCGCAAGCAAAACAAGTAGGGCCTTGGCCATATTACACTTTCGCCTTCCAGGACTAAATCCTCCATGCATGGTATTTGACCATGAGCCGGATAACTTAATTGGCTATATCTATTTATAAGTTTTTCATTGTCTGATAATTGAACATAGTTCATATCTGACAATCCATAATCAAAAAATCGAAATCTTGAATTATGGCACTTAATGCCATATTCATCTATTAGTCCACAGACAGAAAAGTCTCTTTTCGCGCCTTCTATATCTCCATTTTTGATATTCAGAATCCCACTGATTTTGTGATATTCATGTAGGTGACCCGAAAAATGGTAAGCGCCATTTTCTTCGCTAGATATTTTTTTCAGCCAAACCCCAGCTCTTTTTTGGTTCCTCTCATAAAGTTGGACGATCGAATCCATATTTTAAAATTCACCTAGTTTTAAGAAATTAATTGTACCATTTACCTTATCTATTGCTGAAACGTATTTTTGAGTAATTCCAGAATTCAACAATATCAAATCAGCAACATCTGTATTATTCCCTCGATCTAATTTGTTAGCCACAAAAGTAATCCAGCCATTACTCATTTGGCTTGGAAGCTGTGTCCTTTGATTTGCAGGGCTTAAGGAGGCACTACCATTCCTATTCATTTGCTTGCTTTCAATGATAATGATTTCAGAAGGGTCCTCCAATGTGCCCTTGTAGAAAACGCCATCAAAGCCGTTGACCCCATTTTCGCCAAAGTATTTTCCATCGATGGATTGGTATCCGTTTGCTTGCATAATCTCATTTACTAACCCCTCAGTCTTAGTGCCTAAGCGATCCCCGTTGGCGATGATATCGTCCACGGTTTCCTTTATGGCACTCCCTTGGGTGGGGGTGGCCTTGTAGGCATCGTTCCAGAAAGATTTTGGCAAATTGGTCACGCTGTTATTGTCTACACCGGGGGTTTTGATGGTCGCATTCCGAAAAGCATCCGCGTCAAACCAGGTGTAAGAAGTAGGCACTATCCCGGGAAACAAGTCCTCCAAATCTTGCTTAGCACCGTTGGGTACGTTGGGGTCATTGATCACTCGCCCTGCTTGCGTGCGCAAACTAGTGTAGAATAGATCGATCATAGAGGTGGTAAGCAGGCCCGCCTCTACGTAAGGGCCTATCTTGCCCCACTCGTTGCACAGGTCACTTTCCACCACCGCAGGGTCACCGTAGTCGCACACGCCACTCAAGGTAGTGGCTGCCAGGTCTAGCGAACCTAGCGAGAGCGATATTAATTCCCGGGAGAAGGCACGAGTGGCTACGGCCGCCCGTAAGGCGCGGAGGCCCACACTTACCTCGGCTACTCCCACAAACAGGAGGGTAAGGTCTAAGCTTGCTTTGGCAAACTGGATGCTTTCTTGCCGTTGTTCTGAGTCAGCAAAGCGTTTTACGGCTAAGGCCGTCAGAACGACGGGTGATTCTGCCCCCGGCAGGCGCACGTACACCGGATCGAGTGGGTCTACCCTAAAGACTTCCTCATCGCGGTACTTGACCCGCGTCATGGGTACGTTATTTACCCAATACCTTTCGGTATACGGAGACGCCTTCAAGAAACGTAGTTGGCTACTACCGTCGGTAGTGAATTTGAGTTGGTCCTGTACTTTGTCAAAGGCACCGCCCCGGGTCAGGTTCATGACGGCCTGCCCTTCATTTTTCATGGTAGTGAGGCCACTCGCTAGCCGATAGGTGGACAGCAACCCTACAAATTCGTCCCGGTTTTGTGCCCCATTGATACCATCGTATAGATTCCGGATTATCTGGGGTTCGGCTAGCAATTGGGTTATCAGGGCCTCCCGGTCCGGCTGTGGGGTATAGCTGAGCAGACGATTGACTTGGGCTTCATGATCTGGGTACACAATTTCTTCCGAAATCCAGCGCAGATATTTCATGCGTTCTGCTACGGTGAGTTGCTCACAACTACAGCTAGGTAGTTGTGCCATCTGGTCGATCGCTTCTCGCGTTTTCTCCTCAGGCACTATGGCTACCAAGTCCCGGAAGAAGCGGGCTTTGGCCTTGGTAAGCACACTAGTAAGGGTTCGGTAGTTTTCGGTGGGGATCGAAAACTCCAACTTGGCTTCCGGGTCCTCCAAAAAGCGGTAGCGCAACCAAGTATCCTCGTCCTCCTCCCAAATCTCTACGCTGCGTAGGTCTACCGTGAAATCCCCCTCTCCCGGCAGCCCGCTGTTTTCTATCCACATACTATGATAGAATTTGATCGGGATGTTGTAGTAGTCTAAGGTTTGGGGCATGGGATAGGGAATGTTGATCACCACTTGATCCAATCCCTGGTAGTTAGCACAGGCCATTTCACCCAAGTTCCGAATCCAGGTGTCCTGGACGGTCTCAATGATAAGTGCACCATCCTCGTCATCATCGAGCAGGGTGGCC
>JBCBHI010000617.1:0-3783 GCA_038525885.1 Bacteroidota bacterium | reverse complement strand
GATCCCGTCACGCCCGAAGAGGAAACCGAAGCTACTGCACTACTCACGGTCATCGTACCCAACGATGATAGCTACGCACCCAATGGAAATGGAGACACCTACTGGGTTGCGGCACTCAACCCCGCAGACCAGTCCGTGTTGGGCTACGGGCAGGCCCTACCCGGCGATACTTTAAGCTTCGAACGCCCAGAGGGGTTCACGGGCGACGCCATTGACCTGGCCCAGGTAGCCCGGCTATCGGTGCCTACAGGGTTCATTGGTACTTTTGTAACCACCAATGTGGTCATCATTCGGTCCTACCCAGCGGGTACCTTGTTACTACCCTCAGATAATCCCGAACTGGGAGGCACTGGCTTCCCCAGACCCGAGGTGCTACTCACCGGGGTTACCTCCGAGCAAGGACTGTCTTATGTTTACGCTCTACTTTCTGACCTCACCGCGAGCGAGTTTGAAGAGTTCGGCTCCTATGCCTACGGTGACCCCACGGGAACCGTTCGCTTTAAATCCTTAGACGAAGCCTCCAGCGCAGGAGTGCATTTGCTTGCTCGTCGCAACATAGTGGTATCAGAGTCCTTCTGGGACTTCATCATCCTGGAGGATGTCACCGAAGATGACGGTACCACCTTGAACGTGCCCAATGAGGGTTGGCAAGCCGCCACCGAACTAGCCCTTACGCATCCTTATCAGGAAAGCGAGACGGAATGGAAGCTAGAGGCCAGAGGCATAAGCAACGGAATCAGCTACCCACTAGAGCGCTACGTGGGTAACCGAGGTCCTGTCGATTACTTTATTCCTACCCTACCTTCCTACTTCGATAGCCACCGGATTAGTTTCAGTGCCGTGGTAGACCAGGGGGAGATACTATCTACCGAATACGCCTATGAGGTAGAGGTAGGGGGTAGCCCTGTCACTATTCCTAGCCCTAGTATTCCTGACGTAGGTAGCTATGCCAATAGTGACGATTTCGTTTACCCAAGCGGAAGCCTTGCCCTTCCCGGTTCCACCGCTGACCTGTTTCTGCTGGGTACTTCCTTGATCAACGAGGACTTCCATTTCCTCACCTATTTTGTGAATGGAGACCCCGCAACCGAGGTCACTTCCTCCGCCATCAACTGGCCTGCCGATATGATCTCTGCTTTGCCAGCCCTGGGCCCCAATAGCGGGTACCAACCCTTTGCAGAATCCCTTTCGCTCATTGAGGTAGAGGACCTGGCCGACTACCAAGCCTACCTTTCCACCATTACCGGAGGGGGTCTGGCCGAGCCAGAAGGCAACCAGTCCTCCATTACTTTCTCCAAAGGGGGAGAGTAAGCCGTAGTAGTAATATCCAAGAGCCGCTTTCTCCTAACCTGGGGGAAAGCGGCTTTTTTATAGGGCCTGGCGCCCAGTATTCCGGGGTTCTTATGAGCTTATCGGCTATCTTAGTATCGACTACCCAAGAGCCCCCACATGTTGACCCCTACCGTGCAAGCATGGCTTCTGGAAGGAGACGTTTCTATCCAGTATCAGACCCAGCGTGACCTGCTGGGGCAAGACCTGCCTGCCTTGCAAGCCCGGATAGCCACCGAGGGCTGGGGTAAACAGTTTTTGGATTCCCGACATCCCGAAGGCCATTGGGGCGAGCAGTTTTACCAGCCCAAGTGGCAGTCTACGCACTACACCCTGGTGGATTTGCGCCACCTTAACCTACCACCCCATCAGCCACAGGTGCAATCCAGTATTCAACAGATCCTGGACACCGGCAAGGCCGACGATGGGGGCATTCGCCTAGGCCCTAGCACGGCTGACCGGAGCGACGTATGCGTCAACGGCATGGTGCTCAACTATGCCTCCTATTTCCAGCGGGCCCAGCAGGACCTGGAGTCTTTGGTAGATATGCTATTGGGAGAGCACATGCCCGACGGTGGATTCAACTGCCGCACCACCCGTAGCGGCGCCGTCCACAGCTCCCTGCACTCCACTATTTCGGTGTTAGAGGGCTTTCATGCCTACCTATCTGCCGGGCATACCTATCGGCAGGCCGAGGTACAAGCCGCTCAGGCTGCGGCACAGGAGTTTTTTTGCTCCATCAGCTGTACCTCTCAGACCGCACCGGCCGCATCATCAAAGACGAATTCTTACGCTTGCCCTACCCCAGCCGCTGGAAGTATGACATCCTGCGGGCCTTGGAGTATTTCCAGCTGAGCCGCCACCCCTGGGACCCGCGCATGGCCGCCGCCATAGAGGTGCTACAGCAGAAACGTAACAAACTAGGCACCTGGAACCTCAATGCCGCACACCCCGGGCAAGTCCACTTTCCTATGGAGCGCGCCGGCAAACCTAGCCGCTGGAATACCCTGCGGGCCTTACGGGTGCTCAAGCATTTTGACATTACCAGTTAGCGGTTTGCTTACTTTTTATACCAGGAATGTACCTTTGGGCTATGTCGGCACCAGGCAATACCACCCCCTTGAGTCAGCAGATTCTACAAGCCCGCAAGGCCAAAGCGTGGTCTCAAGAAGACCTGGCAGAGCATTCCGGCATTTCCTTGCGCACCATCCAGCGGCTAGAGCGTGGCGAAAGCAACCCGCGTCCCTATACCCTGCGGCAACTTCGCCAGGTGCTGGAGCTCACCGAGCCAGTACCCGCCACCGAGGCATCCGCCCACTCCCTGGCCGAGACAGACCGAGTACGTTTACATCAATTCAACTTACTGTGCAGCGTGTCCATTCTACTGCCAGGCATCCATCTGCTAGTGTTGTGGCTATACTGGCGCATTCGCCGTGACCAGCCCACCTTTGTATACTGGAGCCGCAAGCTGTTCAGCTTACAAATCCTGTGGGTAGTCGGCATAGTGGTGGCCCTGCTCCTTACTCCCGTCATCACCGGTTTTATCGGCCAAGTGTCCATTGGCAAAGTCTCCATTATTGCCCTCGTGTACCTCAGCATGTTGTTCCTCAATGTAGCCCTCCTCATCCGCAACGGGTTCCGTATTGAGCAAAACCGCCTACAGTACCTTCAGAAAATTCCCTACCTGATCTAGGACCTCATTCACCTGCTCATTCTCCTCTCGTCCTCGTTTCCGAACGAGGACAAGCGAGAGCCGCGTTTGCAACGCAACGAGCGTCCAAGACGCAGGTCTCATTTCATCCTGATTGCAAATCAGGACGATAGAATTTCTTAAAGTCATTGGGCGTGCCCCTTCACCCTTCGCTTCGGCCCCTGTAGGGGCCTCATCTCCGGGCTGCGGGTCGCGCTTTCCGCTGCTACTCCTCGCTCACCTTCCGCAAGCTACAAGCTCACTGTGGGGTATCCGCTGCAATCGCTCACGCAAAAGAACTCCACTTTTTCAGCCACAAAATAGGCCCCACAACGCAATGACGGCCGAATGACGGGTGAGTAACGGGCTCATTTAGGCCCTCAGCAAGCTATTCTTGCTTCCTCAACAACTCAAAATTTCCGCTACATGAAACCGAAATTCCCACCCCAAGGAAAAGTCACCTTTCTGATGCTAGTCTTTCTTGCCTTCGTCGCCCTTATGGGCTTTCGGGGTCCTATCACAGATCCTCCCGTACCTCCATCACTTCCTCCGCAGCTCGTTATCAAAAATGTAACCGTTGTCGATTTGGAATCTGCCACCTTATCCCAGCAAACTTTGGTTACCCAAGCAGGCCGGATTATTGCCCGGTACCGTCGATCACCTTTGCGCCTACAGGTTCAGCAACGGTTCCCGGAGGCCCCATGGCAGTAATCCGGCCTGCTTGGGTAACCAAAGTTTGCTGGGATAAGGTGGCAGATTCCAAA
>JBCBHI010000616.1:0-3786 GCA_038525885.1 Bacteroidota bacterium | reverse complement strand
AAGCGGCCTTAAGAGAATACCCTGGTGGCAGGGTTCCTTTATTTTTCGCTATTTTGGAATCATTAAACGAAAATTAACGCGCGAAAACAAGTATGGCGACCACGCAAATCCGCGTTTTGATACAGCTGGCGATGATCGATGGCGAACTCGCCGACGCCGAGCAAAAAGCACTACACGATATTGCCAAAAGGCACGGCCTAAGCACTGCTGATGTAGAAGAAATAATGGCCGAAAACTCGGCCCAGGGTCCGGACCTGAGTGACCTCTCTGACGACGATAAATTTGAGTACATGTACTCCCTGGTTCAGCTAATGAAAGTAGACGGCCGGATGAAGGAGCCAGAGATCAAATTCGTTACCTCGCTCGCTACCCGCCTGGGGTATGATGAAGCGGTACTTTTTGAGCTGGTGACCAAAGTACATACCGATACCTCCATAGAAATGGACCGGGAAGTGCTCAAGCGCAAAGTGCAAACCTACCTGAAATAGGTGCAAAGTCCCCTTACATGACCAACCTCCTACTTCTGCATGGAGCTTTGGGATCGGCTGCTTTGTTCGATCCCTTGGTGCCACATCTGGAAAAGCACTATACCCTACACTGTCTCAACTTTGCTGGGCACGGTGGAGAACCCATTCCAGAATCCGGATACAGCATGCCCCACTTTGCGGACAATGTAGTAGCCTATTTGGAACAGCAAGGCATCGAGCAAATCAACATTTTCGGCTACAGCATGGGGGGCTACGTAGGCCTGTGGCTGGCTCACCGCCACCCACAGCGGGTAGGAAAACTTTTCACCCTGGCCACTAAGTTTGACTGGAATCCGGAATCGGCCGCACAGGAGAGCCGTATGCTCAATCCTGATAAAATTGCCGAGAAAGTACCCAAATTTGCCGCAGCCCTGGAGGCGCGGCATAGCCCGCAAGATTGGCGGCAGGTATTGCTGCACACCAAAAACATGATGACTGACTTGGGTAATGAGCCGCTGCTCACCCAAGAGGTGCTAAAGAGCATTGCTCATCCCTGCTTAATCACCGTTGGCGATCAGGACCAAATGGTAAGCCATGAGGAAACCTTGCAAGCTGCCAAGGCTCTACCTGATGGAGAATTTGCCTGCATGGCAGATACGCCACACCCCATAGAAAAGGTAGACCCTACCCGGCTTAGTAAGTGGATTCATGAGTACGTAGGTTAGTTGCCAGAAATCACGCTAGTTCGCAATTTGCACTGTGCCTAATCCTTCTGACTTACTCGCTACCAATTTCCCTTTCGAGCCCACGCTGGGCCAGCAGCAATTTTTTGCAGACTTCGAAAGGTTCTGGAAAACCCCCGGATCTCAAAAACCTAATTTGCTCCTGCGAGGGTATGCCGGAACAGGAAAAACGACTTTGGTGGGTACCCTAGTCAAAAGCTTAGGAGCCCTTAAGTACAAACCTATGCTATTGGCCCCCACGGGCCGGGCCGCCAAAGTACTTAGCCACTACAGTGGTATGCCTGCTTATACCATCCACAAACTGATCTACCGCCCTCGGGTCAATAAATCGGGCGGTATGTACTTCCAGTTGCAAAAGAATTTCTTCTCGCGCACCCTTTTCATTGTGGATGAAGCCTCCATGCTTTCGGATCAGGCAGATTTCGGACAGAAGAGTTTGTTAGAAGACCTGATTAGCTATGTGTTTGAAAATGAGAGCAATAAGCTCATGCTGATTGGAGACGGAGCCCAGCTGCCCCCAGTGGGCCGCACAGATAGTCCTGCGCTCAAGCAACCCGTTCTGCAAGAGTCCTTTGGCTTGAAGGTGACGGATACGGAGCTTACCGAGGTAATGCGCCAACAGCAGGAATCGGGCATCTTATGGAATGCAACCAACCTGCGAAGCATCCTTTTTCAGAAGGAGTACAAGATCCAATTCCGTACCTCTGCCTTCCCAGACATATATAAAATGACCGGAGAACGGCTAGAGGATGGCTTACGCTATGCCTATGATAAGTATGGGGTAGAAGAGTCCATTGTGGTGGTGCGAAGCAACAAAAGTGCGGTCGGGTACAACGAATACATCCGCCGGACCATCCACTATTTCGAAGGCGAATTGGAGACGGGAGACATGCTGATGATTGTGCGGAACAATTATTTTTTCCTCCCCGAGGACAGTCCGGCAGGGTTTTTGGCTAATGGTGACTTTATGGAGGTCATGCGGATGGTGAACCTGGAGGAAATCCACGGGTTTCGGTTCGCAGACTTGGAGGTGCGCTTGCTGGATTATCCTGACCAACCCAACCTTTCGGTGAAGGTGATTTTGGATACACTGCACAGTCCCACCCCCAGCATGACGCAAGAGGAGAACCGAAAGCTTTATGATTCGGTGATGCTGGACTATATGGATATCGGCAATCAGCAGGAACGGATGAAGGCTATTCGCAATGATCCGTACCTGAATGCGTTGCAAATAAAATTTGCCTACGCCCTTACTTGCCATAAGAGCCAGGGGGGGCAGTGGAGTGCGGTCTTTGTGGACCAAGGGTACTTACAGGAGGATCAGGTGGACCGGGAATACATCCGCTGGTTGTATACAGCGGTGACCCGTGCACAAAAGGAATTGTTCTTAGTGAACTTCCACCCCAACTTCTTTGGTTAATAAATCGTTAGGGAGTTAAAATTTGAAACTTAATTAAGCAACCATATTCAATCTATGAAAAAGTATGCATTCCTGCTGATGGTAATGGCACTGCCTGCCATGGGTTGGGCTCAAGAGGCCTCCGCTGGCGCGGCCATTGAGTTTGAAGAGAAAGAATTCAACTTCGGTGACATTACCCAAGGTGATAAGGTAGAACATACGTTCACTTTCACCAATACCGGTAATGCGCCGTTGATCCTGAGTAACGTATTGGTTACATGCGGATGTACGGCCACTGACTGGCCTAAAGCGGCCATTATGCCTGGTACTGAGGGCGAAATCAAGGTTACTTTCAACAGTACGGGCAAAATGGGTATGCAAAGCAAGCCTGTAACGGTACTGAGTAATAGTAGCCAAGGCCAAGTACAAGTAAAGCTGATGGGGAATGTACTGCCTCCTAAGACGGACGGTTAAGGCTTCATCAATATCGATTTGCAAACCGAGGGCTTCCCGCTCTCGGTTTTTTTGTTTTCTGGGACTACTAACTTCCTAATTGGGGCTAAGATCGGATAATACCTGAGGTAGGGATCAATTAAC
Organism: Bacteroidota bacterium; assembly: GCA_038525885.1. GTDB lineage: Bacteria > Bacteroidota > Bacteroidia > Cytophagales > Cyclobacteriaceae > DMST01. The sequence goes on along the minus strand of JBCBHI010000616.1, from coordinate 580 downwards.
CTTGAACGCAATCAAGGTAGATGGTTTATAACAGGCTCTCAGGCTTGGGCGGCACCCCGCTAAAACACTAACCAGGACAAGAGAAAAGCACCCGCCTTTTAGACGATTTTACCCTATTAATCTTTTAATTTCCTTCTTCAGGACAGGAATATCGTTTTGTATAATCCCCCAAAGAATGGCAGAGTCAACAGAATCATAGGCATGAATTATCAGATTCCGTAGATTGACTATTTGATCGACAGAGGAAATTGAAATATTGGGTTCAATCTTGCGAATTTGGTTGATGGCTTCTCCAATAATTTCTAGATGTCTTTCCGCAGTACGGTGAGCCAGGAAATCTCCATCAAACATCCTAAATGTAGGATATCGTTGTTTTAGTTGATCTATTTCCTCAAGAATAGATTCAATATCTAGTAGGTATTTGCCAACGCGATCATGCGGCATAAAGAGGCAACTTGGACTTCTCAATCTCCGCAATTAAGATCTTATTCTTCAGTGATCTGGCAGTAACTAAATCCACCTCTTTTTGAAAAAGATCCTTTAGTGCATCGAGTAAAGAAAAGTAGTTATTAGCGTAATC
>JBCBHI010000615.1:0-3787 GCA_038525885.1 Bacteroidota bacterium | reverse complement strand
TGCGGTTGAAACTCACCAAAAAGGACTCCTTATCATGAAAGTGGTAATTAGCCCCAGCTAGCTCAAAGGAAATACCTTGGGGTCCCTCACCTGACTGAGACCATTTTTCAAGCACCCTTCCCACAGAATCCTCCTTGGCAAAGGCCTGATATTCTTTATCTGCCTGACGCTGGGAAGCTGCATGATGAACCAAATCACCAAGGGACAAGACTTCCATTTGCAGAGGAATGCGCTGGAAGTCAAAGAACTGATTGACAAAATCGGTGGTACCCTGAAACAGCAGCTCTCGTGGAGTCCCGTACTGCTGAACCCGTCCGTTGTCCAATAGCGCGATCACGTCCCCCATCCGGAAGGCCTCCTGCACATCATGTGTCACCATCACTTTGGTCTTATTTCTTAGAGCGGGTAACCGGAGAAACTCCTGCTGGATGTCGTGTCGGGTGATGGGGTCCAGAGCCCCAAAAGGCTCATCCAGCAACACCAAACCCGGATCGGCGGCTAAGGCTCGGGCTATGCCTACCCGCTGTTGCTGCCCACCGCTAAGTGCAGCCGGTTTGCGGTCGGCCATGGATTCCTCCAAGCTGAGCATGCTCATGAGCTCTAGTGCTCGGCTCCGCCGCTTTTCCTTGGTCCAGCCCAGCAGCTGCGGTACTATTTCAATGTTTTCGGCCACAGTTAGGTGTGGAAATAGGCCTACTTGCTGGATTACGTACCCGATTTTCCGCCTGAGCGCCACCGCGCTCAGCTGGGTGATATCCTCTACCCCGATCAAAATCTGGCCTCCGTCGGGTTCTACCAACCGGTTGAGCATCCGCAGGCAGGTGGTTTTGCCACTGCCGCTGGTACCCAATAGCACCAAGGTTTTGCCTTCTGGCACCGCGAAGGTAACCAAGTCTACCACCCGGTTACCGGCATAGGACTTCACCAAATCTTCCGCTAAGACCTCCATAGGAGCAAACTAAGGGAAATACCCAGCGGAACCAACCTTACAAGGTGGTTGCGACCACTTCAGGCCCAAAGGTTATCTCCAAAACGGCTTTGATACGTGCGAAATACTCCCGTACTAAAACATCAAAGGAACGAGAGACCGAGGTATTATGAGCCGCGTAGGCCACGGCGTCTACCCCCAAGTGGTTGGCCAGAAATAGGGCCCGGTATCCGTGAAACTCTTGGGTAATGATGGTTACGGATTGCCCAGGATGGTTTTTGCTGAGATTGAGAATGCTCTCATAGGTTCGTGAACCAGAAGTATCTTGCAGAATGGCATCTGCCGGCACCCCAGCATCTACCAGCACCTTAGTCATGTCACGAGGTTCGTTATAGTATTGAGAGGGGTTATGCCCACTGACCACAAAACGGTTCACCTTCCCCTTTTCAAATAAATCTACAGCGGCGTTCATCCGGTTTTCAAAGAAAGGATTGGCTCCCCCTTTCACCGTTCGCTTGCTGGTCCCTAGCACCAGAACCACATCGGTTTTGGGAAGCTTTTCTATCTCATGATACACCTGCTCCCGGCTCGATTGGATCACCCAGGCATTGGCCAGGATGGTGGACACCAACACCAGGGTAAACAGTGCATATACCAATCTTATGAGCCGCTTTAGCTTCATGCTATTCCTCCCTGCTTTTCCAAAAATTCCCTTTCCATGATCTCAGGATTGCGTACTGAGTTGCGGTACCAAGCCAAACGAAGTTCAGCCCTTTCGTCCTCAGTCAACTGCCAGGCCACATCAGAAGAACGAAGCCGATTGGCCAAACCTTGCAAAGTGAGGGCAGCGGCTACTGAAATATTGAAACTTTCAGTAAAGCCATACATGGGCAACTTGAGCAAGCCATGGGCCTGTGTCATGGCATACTCCGAGGCTCCAAACCACTCGGTACCAAACAAAACGGCCACCTTAGAGGAGAAATCTACGTGGTCAAAACCTTCTGCTTCCGCATTGGGGCTGGTCACATACAGCTGGTATCCCTTTTCCTTTAGGTTTTGAATGCAGGCTTGGGTGTTGTTACCAGCAGGCGCATCATACTGGTGTAGGGTAAGCCATTTACTAGCCCCGCGGGTTACCTTCTGGCTATGCTTGTAGGCAGTAGTCTCCTCCACCACATGTACATCCTGGATTCCAAAACAATCGGCCGTCCGCAACACCGCCCCGGCATTATGAGGTTTATCAATGTCTTCCATCACCAAGGTGAGGTGCCGGGTGCGCTGCACCAGTACCTGCTCGATGAGTTCTTTGCGAGGAGCGGTAATATATTCGGCTAGGTATTGTACTAGCCTTTGCTGCGTGTGTAAATCCAAATTGCCTGGCTTCTACAAAACAGACCACCCAACTACTCAAAAAGACGCTATTCTGTGGGCTATTTTTTTCAACAGGGGGCAAAAATTGTAACTACAACGCAAATAAAAAAGCCTGCTACCATGGTAGCAGGCCCTCTATGTAGATTATTATGCTTAAAAACGTAGCAAAGGTCGGCCAATGATCTCACGCCAAGGCCAGGGCATAGCAGCAAAGATGACCAGCAATGCCAAGCCAAAGAAAATAGCCAGGAATCGATGCTGTTTCACGGCATCGGTCATGCGCTTAGATTTACTATGGCCGATGGTAATCAGCACGATAGCGATGATCATCATGGTGATGTGCTCCACCGCCCAAAAACGTAAGCCGGTATCGCTCATGGTTTTATCATTGAACTGTACGGCGGGACTAATGAAATACAACACCAGCCCAACCAGAAACTGTACATGAGAGAATATCAAAGTAAACAAACGTAGCTTTTCCTCACGTTTGCCAAACGAGTGCTTGCCGAGCCACCCTGCGAAGAACCGGATAACAGAGAAAACTATCAGAATAAGGACAACCCAACGTAGTACCGAATGTAAATGCAATAGGCCTGTATACATAGCGAGGTGTGTTTTTGATCGGGTCAAAACTACGGATAAATTCCTGGGTGGACTACATCTAAAGCAAGCAAATCAATCGGCTTGAACCCTAGATAGGGCTTACCCAAACCCCACAAAAAAGGCCTGAGATGGTGTATCCATCCCAGGCCTTAATCTTCTGCTTTCCAGAATAACCCTTTACTCAGAGTCTCTGATCTCCAAGGGTCGAACCTCGCCAGACCAGCCTTCTACATAAGGCAACCAAATGCGCAATCCTTCCTCATCATGCGCCGCATCGATCCGTGTAATATCCACGCTTACGGGTATTTCCTCTATTCGCTGGTGCATAGGAATCTTAAAAAAGCCTTCAGGACCAGGCTCATCCGTAAGGAGATGTACCTGAATGATCAGGTTGGAGCCTTGAATGGTAAGTTGATAACCATCTTGAGGGACTGCAGGCACCTTTACCCGAATAGTAATACCGTCTTCTTTCTGGGTACGGGAGAAGTTGAGTTGAGCTACGCCTCCGTTTATGGTATGCCACTGGTCTCCCTGGAACAGCAAGCCATGCAACAAAGGTTTATTCGCCAGAAAATTGTTCATAAAACTTTCCATATCTGATCCTCGGGCTATTCTGTAACAAACGAGGTGCCAGAGCCATTGACGGTATATTCTGTACGATTTGTCGAATGAAATCCGACGGAGTGGCAGAGATTGCCTACTTTGGTAGTCAAGATGTCAGCAAAGCAGAACCACCTAAACCTACCATATTCTGAAGCCTCTACGAAAACGCAAAAAAAGCCTGATTATTCTATGAAAACCTCTAACTTGATAAGATAGGCTATTTTCATATGGTCAGGATTTTTAACGGCAATTACACACTCCTAAACCTTGTAGTCCTTTCAG
>JBCBHI010000614.1:0-3791 GCA_038525885.1 Bacteroidota bacterium | reverse complement strand
GCCAAGGCTAAGGAAGTGAAGCCTAAGATGATCATTTGCGGTGCCTCTGCTTATAGCCGCGACTGGGACTACCAGCGGTTCCGTGAAATAGCGGACGAGGTAGGAGCTTTCTTGCTGGCAGACATTTCGCATCCTAGTGGCCTTATAGCCCGCAAGCTGCTGAAGGATCCGGTGAAGCACTGCCATGTAGTAACCACTACTACGCACAAGACCCTGCGGGGCCCCCGTGGTGGTTTGATCCTGATGGGCCGTGATTTTGATAACCCAATGGGCCTGAAGACACCTAAAGGGGTGATCAAAAAGATGTCTGCTTTGTTGGATGGAGGAGTATTCCCAGGTACACAGGGCGGACCCTTGGAGCACGTGATTGCTGCTAAAGCGGTAGCCTTTGGTGAGGCTTTGGGTGATCGTTTCCAGGATTACTCGGAACAGGTAATTTCCAATGCTCAGGCTATGGCCGCTGCCTTTGTGGACCGGGGGTATAACCTGATCTCGGGCGGAACAGACAACCACTTGATGCTGATTGACTTACGCAATAAAGGCGTAACAGGAAAAGCCGCGGAGGCTGCCCTGGGCAAAGCGGATATTACCATCAATAAAAATATGGTACCCTTCGATGACAAGTCGCCGTTTGTGACTTCAGGTATCCGGGTAGGTACGGCAGCTATCACCACAAGAGGTTTGGTAGAAGCAGATATGGATCGAATTGTGGGGTATATTGATAAGGTAATCACCCGGCACGAGGACGAGGCTACCCTGATGGAGATTCGGGCAGAAGTGAATGGCTGGATGCAAGGCTTTCCCTTGTTTGCCTCAGAAGAATAAACCGTAAACAGTACGGATTTGGCGGAAGAACGTGAAATGACGTTTCTAGAACACCTGGAGGAGCTGCGCTGGCACCTACTCCGGGGTGGAGCTTCGGTAGTAATTTTTATGGTAGTGGCCTTTTTGGCCAAGGATATTGTGGTGGACGTGATTCTGCTGGGGCCATCCAGGACCAATTTCTGGACCTACCAAAAGCTGTGTGAACTGAGCCATGCGTTGAGTACTTCGGACGCATTCTGTGTCACGGAGCTTCCTTTCGTCATCCAGAGCCGTACCATGACCGGGCAGTTTACCATGCACCTGCTAGTATCCGCTGTGGCCGGGCTGATTGTGGCTTTCCCCTATTTATTCTGGGAAATCTGGCGGTTCATTAAGCCCGGTTTGTATGCCACAGAAGCCAAGCGCGCCCGGGGTGCGGTATTCTTTGTGAGTTTACTCTTTATGTTAGGGGTAGGGTTTGGGTACTATGTGGTTTCGCCACTATCCATCAACTTTTTGTCCAACTACCAGATGTCCGAGTCGATCTTGAATGAGATCGATATTGCTTCCTACGTGAAGACGGTTACCATGCTGGTATTGGCTTGTGCGATTATGTTTCAGCTACCTATGGTGGCCTTCTTCCTGAGCCGGGCCGGACTTGTAACCCCCGACCTGATGAAGACCTACCGGAGACACGCCTTGGTAGTCATTTTGGTAGTAGGGGCCATCATCACTCCCCCGGATGTGATCAGCCAAATGCTGCTGGCCTTGCCCATCTACATTTTGTACGAGATAAGTATCCTGATTTCGGCAAGAGTGCAACGCCGGAGCCAACGGAACATAGAAAAACTACGAGAACAAAATCTACAGCGGTTATGAGTAAGCGCATTGCTATTGGCGGAGATCACGCCGGATTTGAATACAAAGAAGCCATAAAGGCGGAGCTGACGGGGGCGGGATACACGGTAGAAGATTTTGGGCCCCACAGCGCAGACTCGGTTGATTATCCGGATTTTGCACATCCACTGTCTACCTCGGTAGAAGAGGGTAAGAATGAGCTGGGCATCCTGATATGCGGTAGTGGCAATGGCGTTTGTATGACGGCCAATAAGCATCAAGGCATCCGTGCTGCCCAAGCATGGAATGTGGAACTAGCCGAGCTTGCACGTCAACATAATGACGCCAACGTGGTATGTTTAGCCGCTCGTTTTATTGAGTTGGGAGATGCAAAAGCGATTGCGAAGGCGTTTTTGACTACCGAATTTGAAGGAGGGCGTCACGGCCGCCGGGTGGATAAAATCTCCTGCTGATTCAGCACTACACTAAAGGAAGGGGCACCCTGCTACGATGCAAGGTGCCCCTTTTGTGTTCCTTAGTGTTGGGGTAATCTGGATCAAGAAAGAAATCTGCTAACTTCTCGCCGTTGTCGGTGTTTAAGGGCTTGAAGCCCGTCACCGACAACCTAAGATCATCCCTTGGGGATCATATAGAATAGGTCATTGACGAGTTTCCAATCACTACCCACCTTCACTAGATGGAAGTCATGGTAGAAAGTAGCCTTTTCCCCTTCTGAGATGGCCCTCACGGTGGCGTTCACACTCTGTATCATCGTTACTTCCTCGAACTTCACTTCGCGCTTATCCCCACCGATGGCTTTTTTCCCAATCAGGTCCAGATACGTAGCCCGATCAATAGGGCTTACTCCCTTTTCAGGGTTATTCCAGATTACCCGGTACTGATCGTGCAATACCGCCTCTAGCCGTTCCACATCTTGGGCGTCTCCAGCGGCAATAAATTCGGTTACGATGGACTTTACGGCCCGTTCCTCAACATTGTCCGTATTGGAAATCCCGGCTACTCCCAGCCAGGCTCCAAAAATCATAGTTAGTGCTTGCATTTTCATTTATTGATAAGTTTAAAATTGATATATCAATTATTGGGTTAAAATTTTTTACTTCAGCAGACCGTACATTTTCTGCAGTACCAATTTCATGGCGTCTACATCCGTTTGAGATACTCCCTCTAGTGCACGTAGCCTAAGTCCCTTTACTACCGGAAAAGCCCTTCCATACAGCTCCTTACCTTGTTCGGTAACTTGCAAAGTGAACCTACGGCGGTCACCCGGACTCGCTTCACGTTTCACCCAGCCATGTTTCTCCATTAGGTCCAGCATGCGAGTAATGGCTGCGGGTTCCTTGAAGGTTTTTTCGGCCAACTCTCGCTGGCTTAGCTCAGCATTTTCATTCAGCTGCTTGAGCAACAACCACTGGTCCTTGGTCAGTGGGATATCATTTTCCCGGAAGGCCTGCTTGGTAGCCAGGGTAGCTTGCCGCATCACCTGCTCCATTTGGTAAAACAGTACTTCGGAAAGGGGGATATCGTGTCCTTGGTCAATCATTGATATATCAACTAACGACAACATCAATGATTGGTTGCAGAATTTTTGAAAAAATATTGAATGGGTTAAATGAAACAGCTGAAGGGCCTATTTCCTTTGGTTAGGATGTAATCTGCTGTCAAAAAAATGGAGAATGATTAGGTGCTGTTGAAAAAGCCATCCATTTCGTTCGGGGGGCAATACAATTTAGCTGGATGGTAAAGACATTGACATGCAGAGCTTTAGTACACAGCCGCTCTAGTACCTCCACCCCGGTCTTAGCGGACGGTTTAAACCGTCCGCTAAGACCGGGGCATCAGTGAAGGGCCAAGCTTTGGCGTCTATCCCGCCTCAGAATTAAAATTGTCTGATCTCTCTTACTCTTGGGCCTCAGTGGTAACATTGGTGCCCTTGTAAAGCGCCACTAAACTAGACCGTGCAGATTGCCGGCAGTTAGTGTTCCGGTGGCAGGCTTTCAGCCCTTAAACATCAGAATGCTGGACCACGACAACGGCGAGGAATTCTAACGCATTCTAAAAGCATAATGCTGGTCTCCTTGGTGGTTAATGTTTTTGCCTAACCAGCCAAGGAGACCAGCATTATGCTTTTA
>JBCBHI010000613.1:0-3797 GCA_038525885.1 Bacteroidota bacterium | reverse complement strand
TTAGTAAGATAGCCAAACCAAACGTCATCTCGGTTTGTGGAGTTGGGCCACAAGTCTTATCGCTCAGGATGACCTTTAGGGATGGATTTCAGTAGGTTGCAGCGACGTACCGCTTATTGGGAACGTCTCCCCCAAGGACACAATCCATAGCAAGTCACAGCGCGACGGCAGAATGTAGCCCCCCGGATTCATCCAGGAGGCTATGGTTATCAGGAATATCGGTCGCGCTTAGTGAACCCAATAGGGCACAGGAGCTAGAAAGAACGACCTAATGCTTAGGGAAAGAACAAGGCAGCTAGGGAACATCCCCATAGCCTATCCATTTTGCAAGACTGCCGGGACGGGACTCCTTAGAGTTTTCATCTCCTTCAGTACTAGAATACCTATCCATAGGGTGATGACCACATCGATGAGGGTAGCCCCGTAGTAGACCCAACCTAGCCCAAAATACCGAGGCAGGAGAAGCATCACCGGGACGTAAAACACCAATTGCCGGGCCATACCCACCAGGCTGGCATGCTTGGGTTGGTCGATGGCAGGAAAGAATGTGAGGGCCATAAATACCACTGGGAGTAACGGTAGCACCGCCAAATACACGCGTAAGTAGAGAAGCTCCTGTCCGCCCATAACGTACTCGGGTAACACTAGGCGCAAACTAGCTTCCGGGAAGAGGGTAAGCAGTAGCCAGAAGGGCCCCACCAGGAATATGCCCGTTTTGGTGAACAGATTGAAGCTTTGCCGCACACGGTCGTACTGCTGGGCTCCAAAGTTGATCCCAATGACAGGCTGCAAGGCACGCATCAGGCCGAAGAGTGGTGTCATGAGAAACAGTAGTATACGGTTGGCCGCGGCAAAAAAGGCAACGTCCGAATCGGAACCTACCTGCACAATGGCATTGAGTACCACAATGGCTTGTACCAGGCCCATCACGGTGAGAATAAAACCCGGGAAGCCAGATTTCAGGATGGCTTGGAAGGTAGGTTTGTGGTGCCGTAGGCTGGCAATTTCTGCGGAAAAACTAGCCCGTTTGCGCGCAAAGTAACGGTAACCCAACAGGCTATAAATGAGCATACCCAAGTTGGTAGCCCAGGCGGCTCCGGCTACGCCCATGTCAAACACCGCAATGAACACCGGAGTCAGGACTAAGTTGGGCAGCAAGCCCAGGGCCATCATACCTGCGGCGGTTTTCATTTTGCCTTCTCCCCGGATGACCATGTTGAGGGTGAGGCCATATACCCACAACGGCCCGGCTAGGAGGGTGGCTCGGAAATAGAGTACCCCCTGGGTGAGAATCTCCCCACTGCCGCCCATCATCCGAATAAGTGGCTCGGCAAAGATGTAGGCAGGCACCCCAAAAATGAGGGTAGAAACGATGGCGAAGAGGGTAGCATTGGGCAAAAGTTGCCGTTGCCGTTCTTGATCGTTGTCTCCAATGGCGATGCTCAGCAGGTTGGCCGCCCCGGTACCGGCCCAAGAGCCCAGCCCCAGCATGATGGATGTAAGAGGATAAGCCAAGGCCACCCCAGCCAAGGCGGTTTCGTTCATGAGCTGGCCTACATATACCGTATCCATAAAGGAGTTGAGGCCAAACAACACCATAGCCGCGACCGCGGGCCAGGCAAGCTGCCACATTACCTTGGGCAAGGAGCCCGTGAGAATGAATTGTTTCTGTTGATCTTTCATTGATTCATCGATAGTGAGGTGGGATGTTCCTTCTCGGTGGTAGGTTTTCCAGTAAATTTCCAACCACTGATTTTCTGTTGAGTATGCCACAGGCGGGCGTACTGCCCTGCTTGGGAAAGTAGCTCCTCATGGCGGCCCCTCTCAACCAGGCAACCATGGTTGAGCACCAAAATCTGATCTGCCTGTCGGATCGTAGCTAGCTTATGGGCAATTACAATCACCGTTTTGTCCTTCACCAAGGCCTCAATGGCCTGTTGGATGTACAGTTCGTTTTCAGGATCAAGGCTGGCGGTGGCTTCGTCTAACAATACAATAGGAGCATCTTTGAGAAGCGCCCTGGCAATGCTGATGCGCTGCTTTTGCCCGCCAGAAAGCTTGCTTCCCCCCTCCCCTACCAAAGTTTGTAGACCCTGGGGCAGGTCTGTAGCAAATTCTAACACCTGGGCAGCCTTCGCGGCCTGCATCACCTCCTCTTCTGTGGCCGTAGGCTTGCCTAGAGCAATGTTTTCGTAAATGCTACCGTCGAACAAGTATACCTCTTGAAACACCTGGCTGATGAGGCTGTAGACCGTAGCCGGAGCCATGCTAGACAATGGGACCCCTCCGATGCGGATAGTACCAGAAGAAATGTCCCAAAACCGGGACAATAGGGCCGTAATGGTAGTCTTGCCCGAACCGGATGGGCCTACCAATGCAGTTAGACTTCCCTGGGGCGCCAGGAAGCTAACTTCACTAAGGGCAGTGTCGGTGCCTACATAGCTGAAGCTTACGTTCTGAAACTGGACGTCATAGGAGGATGGGAGCTGTTGCACATCTCCCGACTGCTCAGGCGCCTCCAATACCTCTGTAATCCGGTTGAGGGATACATTCATGTAACTGAGCAAAGCATATTCCGCCATGAGAATTTTGGCGGGTTCGTACAAGCGATAACCCATCAGCAGAAAACCAATGAGTACGGGTACCGTAAGAGAACCGCCACTCAGGAAATATAGGGCAACCCAAACCATGACCAGGAAGCCTAGCTCCAAGATAGCTCCGGCGGCTAGCACTACCGGGGCCGCCCCGGCTTCTACCCGGATGCTCTCCTTACGCAGGGTATTGAGCGCCTTGTCCAATGACTGAAACCGGGTTCCGGTCATACGGAAGGCCTTGATGGGACGAATGCCCTGAACGTACTCTAAGAACCGGGCCCCGGTAGCATTGCGCGCGGCAATCTGAGGGACACCCCGGCTGGCTACTAAGCGCTGACACCAGCGGGTAAAGGGCAGTATTAGGAACAGAGCAGCAATCAACGTAAGGCCCAGACGCCAGTCTAGCAGCATCAGGAATATGGAAATAGCAGCTGTGCCAAAAAGTAGATTGGCCAAGTTGGGGACCGCGTGGCCAAAAATGTTCTCAAAATTGGCTACATCCTGTAATGCCACCGCGGCCAGGTCTCCGGGGTCACGCTTTTTATAGTACCCCAGGCTGAGTCGTTGCAGTTTGTTGCCCAAAGCAAGGCGTAGCTTGCGGCTGATCTCAAAGGTGACATAGTTGGAGGCAAACATAGCCCGCTTGGCTACATAAAGCTGAATAAAAAACAGCCCTACCATGATGCCAATGATGATCCAAATCTTCTGGAAGTTGGGCTGAGGCTCAAACAGTTCCCAAATCACCAATAGCAGAATAGCACTGGGGGCAGCCAAAAAGATGGAGTGAAGCCATTCCCACAGAATAGACTGACGCACCGCGCGCCGGTCGAAACGAAAGACGTATTGTAAATTCTTAAGCATGTGTGCGAGGGGTAAGAGGTGAGAAATGCAGCCTATAGCGTATAGTGTTTCGCTTGGGTATGGGCTTGCCAAAGCCCCTGGTACACCGGGCTACGGTCGAGCAGTTCGGTATGAGTACCTTTCGATTCTATTTTACCCTGGTCAAACACCACGATCTGATCCGCATCCGTAATCGTGCTGAGGCGGTGAGCAATCACCACCACCGTCTTGTTCTGAATCAGGGAGCCGAAGGCCTGCTGAATGAGGTATTCATTCTCTGGATCACTAAAGGCCGTAGCCTCATCCAAAATCAGGATAGGCGCGTCTTTCAGAATGGCCCGGGCCAGCTGTATGCGCTGCTGC
>JBCBHI010000612.1:0-3801 GCA_038525885.1 Bacteroidota bacterium | reverse complement strand
ATCCTGAAACCAATACGTAGCAGGAATAAGGAGGAATACATTGATAGGAATCAGGATGGAAGCAAAAATGGCAATGTTGCCCAGGAAGTGATTGCCGCCCAAATTGAGCAAAATGCCCAAGGCGAGAGAAATCCCCGCGATAATGAGCAATCTTACTTTACGTACTTTGCTTCGCCCTACCTTCATGTACATGGCGGTCAGCACAGGGTTGATCACCAAGGCTACAAACAACGACGAACTCAGTACAATAATAAGCGTGATGGGCAGGAATTTGAAAAACTCCCCAATGGTGCTTTGCCAGAAGGCCAAGGGCAAAAAGGCCGCCAGCGTAGTAGCAGTAGAGGCAATAATAGGCCAGGCTACTTCACCTACTCCTAGCTTAGCCGCTTGTAAGGGCTTCATGCCTTGAGACATGAGTCGGTAGATGTTCTCCACCACCACAATACCGTTGTCCACTAGCATACCCAGGGCCAAGATGAGCGAGAAGAGCACCATCAGGTTCAGAGTAACACCGTAGGCATTCAACACGCTGAAAGATATCAGCATGGAGAGTGGGATGGCAATACCCACAAACAGGGCGTTGCGCAGACCCAGGAAGAACATCAAAACCAAAATCACTAGGATTACCCCAGAGATAATGCTGTTCTCCAGGTTGTCCAGTTGAGACCTTGTAAACTTTGACTGGTCGTTAGTGATGGAAATGTTAAGATCTTCAGGAAAACGAGTGGCTTGCGCTTCGGCCAGGATTGCCTTGATTTGGTCCGCAGCCTCAATAAGGTTTTCCCCACCTCGTTTCACCACATTCAGGGTAAGTACGGGTTGCTTATCCGCCCGTGCAAAGCTTGCAGGCTCTTCGTTGGTATCCCGCACGGTAGCTACATCCCGTACGTATACAATTCGCTGGTCCTGATCCTTGATAATAACATCTTCTATCTGGGATACCTCACTGAATTCGCCCACCACCCGTAGGGAGCGACGGAACTCGTTCATTTTGATATCGCCACCAGAGATAGTCACGTTTTCCCCTTGTACGGCCTGGATGATATCCCCAAAACCTACTTCCATAGCCTCCATCCGATACGGATCAGCATCGATGCGGATTTCCCGCTCTAAGGCTCCACGGATGTCCGCTTTAGAAATTTGAGGAAGGTTTTCAATCTCGTCTTGCAAATACTCCGCAAATACCTTGAGTTCTTGCAGAGAGTAATCACCGGACAAGTTGATAAACATGATAGGCAGCTCGGAAAGATCCACCTCAAAAACGTCGGGGTCGGTGTCTAGGTCAGTAGGCAGATCGCCCTTCGCTCTATCCACCGCATCCTTAACGTCCTGTAAGGCGGTTTCCACATCTACCTCTGGATTGAATTCGACGTTGATAGAACTAAAATCCTGAATAGAAGTAGAGCGAATTACCTTCACTCCGTTGATGTTCTTGAGTTCCTTCTCAATAGGCCGGGTCACCAGGTTTTCGATATCCACCGGTGAGTTACCCGGATATACCGTACCCACATAGATGAAAGGGAATACGATCTCTGGGAAGCTTTCTTTGGGCATCGTGGTGTAGGCATTCCACCCAGCAAACACGATGATGGCGGTAAGGATCAGCACACTCGTTCGGTTACTAACCGAAAAGTTGGTGAGCTTAAACTCCCGCGTTACTTGGTTCTGATTTTCTACTTCAGCCATGCTGATTCAATTGGGGTGGATTAACCTTGGCTTGCGGTTACATCGTTTACAAAGGAGCCATCCACAACTTCGCGGAACCCTTCGTTTATCAATACTTCGGTGCCATTCAGACCATCAACAATCTCCGTACGCCCCTCGTAGTTGTAGCCGCGTTCTACCCGAACTTTCTTAGCTATGGTCTGGCCGTTTTCGTTTTCATCAATTACGAATACAAAGTCACTAGTGCGATCTGTTTGGATCAACATGGAAGGCACAGTAACGGCCACATCAGAGGAATAGTCCTTTAGCTTCAGCACCGCCAACATGTTGGGGCGAAGGTTTTCAACCGCAGGTAGGCTTACCTCAACGGTAAAGGTCCGGTTCAGTGGGTTGATCACCTCACCTACGCTACTAATACGAGAAGCCCGCATGGTATTTATGCTAGGGAAGTTAACTTCCACTGCATCGCCTCCTTTGAAAGAGCCAATGTAGTTTTCAGACAAGTCAGCCTCCAGGTACATGTCGCGATCGCCTACCAGGCGTACCATTGGCATGCCAGGAGCGGCTTGTTGGCCAGAGTTAATCAGTACCGCATCTATTCGGCCACTGAAGGGGGCTGTAACGGTAGAAAGGGACAATTGTGCTTGGGTAGACTGCAAGCGTGCTTTCAGAGACTCTACCTGAGACTGGGCTTGCAGAAATTGCACTTCAGTACCTACACCTTGCTCCCAAAGCCGCTTTTGCTTGGCATAAAGAGTGTCGGCAAGTTTTAGGTTCTCTCTGATCTCCGCGATAGAGCTACGCAAAATAGCCGCATCAATTCGGACCAGAGTAGCGCCTTTACGCACAAACTGCCCTTCTTTTACCGGTACAGAGGTAACCGTGCCTCCTGCCTCAGCAGTAAGAGTAACATTGGTATTGGAAGCAACGTTGCCACGTGCCTGCACGAAGTGCTCGAAAAGACCCTTCTCGGCCGCAATGGCGGTCACCAAGCGTGCGTTGCGTTCAAAAGCCTTATAGGAGGGGTCTAGGGCTACAATTTCAGCCTCAATAGTCTCGATTTCGTCTTCGAGAGTCTGTAATGCGCCTTCTTTTTCTGCCAGTTGGGTTAGCAGTTCAGCTTTTTGCTGCTCCTTCTCTGAGGAATCTTCACCGGAGGAGCCACAGGATGCCGCCAACAAAGTAAGAGCGGACAGGAGGAATAGGCTATTTTTCATTTCCGTAAGGTATCGTTAGCGTCTTTTAAATCAATTATTAAGTTGCCCCAGGGACTTCTTCAATTCAATTTGGGAGATAAGTAAGTCATACACCGCAGCATAGTAGTTGGTTTGAGCTTCCTTGAGGGACGTGTTCGCTTCCACTACCTCTAAGTTGCTACCTAAACCTTCGCGGTATTTGGTTTCAGAAACCGTGATGACTTCCCGGGCCAATTCCATGTTTTCTTTTTGCCATTCCAGACTGGCAAGGTTGTTCCGGTAGTTCATGCGCGCTTGCTTGACCTCCAGGGAGATGTTGTTTTCAAGAAGCCTCTGCTGCTCCCTTAGTTGCTCTGCCTGCCACTTCTTTTCTTGGGCTTGATTGGCTTTCAGCAACCCATCAAAAATGGGGATGGATAGTGTAACCCCAATATTGGCAAACTCTAGCCATTCGTTGGTGAACAGCCCGGGACCCGCATCATCACCTTCTGTCACTTCAAGAAAGTTATTGGCACCGTTGTTAAAACCTGCCTGGAATTGGCCACGCAAAGAAGGCAAATATCCTGCACGTACGTTTTTCAGGTCCAAGGCCACCAATTCCTGATTTACTTGGTTGATCACGTAATCCGTTCTTTGGGAGTAATTGATTTCTTCCGATTCCAAAGATTCGGAATCCTCAATGGTGATTTGAGCAAGATTCAAGCTGAGGGTCAGGGGCTCACTAATGGGCATCCCCATTTGGAACTTGAGCAGGTCATTGCTTAGCCCTACAAAGTCCTTCAACTTCTGGTACTCCGTGTAAAGGTTGTTTCGATTTACCTTCAACCGGGACACATCAATCTTTTCCGCAAAACCCTCTTCAAATAGCGACTCGGTATCCTTCACCAAGGTCTCCAGCCGCTCCAGGTTGAGTTCCAGCAGAGTGAGGCGCTCCTCATTT
>JBCBHI010000611.1:0-3812 GCA_038525885.1 Bacteroidota bacterium | reverse complement strand
AAGTTGTTAAACACCAGCCCAACGGTACCTACAAAGCCTGCAAAACCACCCCAACCACCAGATAATTCAATCTGGTCATTCGGCCTTTCTACTAAGGTATACTGCATATCCACCGTTCCATCCGCCTGGTTCGGTATAGGTACAATACCCATTTGCTCAGGATCAAAATATCCCAAGTTGGATAGCTCTCTTTGAGTACGAATTAGGTTAGCCCTGCTGAACTTCTGACCGGGTAGGGTACGAATTTCTCTCAAAATTACGTGGTCCTTGGTCCGGTCATTACCTGCGATCATTACCCGGTTGATAGTGGCCTGTTGCCCCTCATATATCTGCATCTGGATATCAATGGAGTCCCCATAGATACCTACCTCTACAGGCTGCACATTAAAGAACAAGTAGCCATCATCCAGATAAAGGGCACTGATGTCTCTCTCCTGAGGGTCAAACTGCAGTCGTTGATCAATTCGGTCTTTGTTGTATACCTCTCCTTTCTCTATACCTAACAGGCCTCCCAATTGCTCATCTGTATACAGGAAGTTTCCAGACCATAAGATGTTGCGGATATAATATTTAGGCCCCTCATCTATAGTGAGATCAATATTGATCCGGTTGTTTTCAACGTCGTAAACCGAATCTGCCACGATTTCCGCGTCGCGGTAGCCCTTGCTATTGTAAAAGCTAATTAGGCCCTGGACGTCCTCATCGTATTGGGTCTGGATCAGCTTGGACCCATTGAAGAAATTCAGCTTGATATGATATCCACCCCAGGCCAATACATCTTCAACAGAAAATCTACTGCTGTCACTGTCAAAGTCTTTTAGGTCCTTCCAGTTCCAGCGTACCAAACGACCAAACAGGTCTTCGAATATATTGAACCGAACCTGCTCCTTAGTTTTCTTTATTTTGAGCTTAAGGCGTGTGTCAGAAAATGCCTCATTCCCAATAAGGTTGATCCGATCTATATATACCTTATCGCCCTTGTCTATTTGAATGCGAAGTTGTTTTCCATTGGTTATCAAGGAATCTACTTCCTGGATAATGTTCACCGTAATATTTCGGAAGCCCTTATCCGTGAAATAGTTCTCAACCAATAGTCGAGTATTTTTCACCAGGGCATCGGTGATAATTCTACCGCGCAGGAGTTCTATCTCATCATCAATCTCTTTTTCTCGAGACTGCGAAATGCCCTCAAAAACATAGCGCGTTAGGCGGGGGAGTTCCTTAAGCTCTATGTTGAGATAAATCTTTCCTAGCTCAATTTTGGTGGCATATATTCTCACATCCTCCAGCAGACCCTGAGACCACAGGTTTTCGATCGCTTTGGTAATGTCTGGGCCAGGTACCAATACCTTATCTCCCACTTGTAGCCCTGAAAGGGAAATGAGCGCATTTTGATCCAGATATCTAGCCCCACTCACCGTGATCTCGGCGATTTCATACTCCTGGGGTTGCTGATAATCAATGGCAGGCTGACTTGGCGTAGTAGTCCGGGAGGGAATATTGTAGTTACGAATTTGGGCATGTAATGAGCCTACTCCCAAACCCATCAACAAAATCAACCCAATAAAATTTCTCATGGTAATCATTACGATTTCAACTGTTCGCTGATTTTTCCGAATCGCCTTTCTCTATTTTGATAGCTCTTAATGGCTTCCAAAAGGTGCCCCTTCCGAAAATCAGGCCAAAGCACATCAGTAAAGAACAACTCGGTATATGCAATTTGCCAAAGGAGATAGTTACTCACTCGCATCTCACCACTGGTCCGAATCAACAGCTCTGGATCGGGAATTCCCTTGGTCTGCAAGTGCTCCTCGAACATTTCTGGTGTGACAGCTTCAGGCGAAAATCTTCCTTCGGCTACATTTTTAGCGATGGCTTTAGTTGCCTCCAGAATTTCTGAACGGCCACTATAATTTAAGGCTAAAGTAAGCACCATCCCGGTCATTTCTTCGGTAATCGCTATAGCTTCAGACAACTCTCGTTGGCAATTGGATGGAAGCCCCGAAGTATCACCTATAGTATGCAGCCTGATATTGTTTTTGGTGAGGGTGTCAAGTTCACCCCGAATGGTAGTCACCAACAACTGCATAAGCCCCATAACCTCGGCCTTGGGACGGGCCCAATTTTCGGTAGAAAAGGCATACAGCGTTAGGTATTTCACTCCCAGTTCGGCCCCACCTTCAGAGATTTCCCTTACTGCCTTGATAGCATTCTGATGTCCGAAGATACGTCTGGCTCCACGGGATTTAGCCCAACGGCCGTTACCATCCATGATCACAGCTATGTGATTAGGAATATTTGTGGAATCTACTTGTTCTTTCAAACCCATGGTGCCCTGAAAATCAAGGCGCAAGGTACAAAAAAGCCCTTAATCTAAGGGCTGAATATTTACGATTGAGAATGTGTTAATCGTACTCGTACGGACACTGGATTGTATAAAATGTATAACAGATAGAAATCCCCGTGTAATAGTAATAGTCATTCAGGTTCCACTGCCCAAACAGGAAGTCCTTGTCCGTAACTTCTCCGCCAGAAATGTTATCCAAATAATCAGTAAATGTAATCCTGGCTCCCAAATCTATATTGATGCTCAGTCTGGGTGCGAGTTGCCATTTGAACCCCATCCCTAATGGAATATTGGGTTGTAGAGGCGAATAGGTGGTACCATCAGCACCCACTGTAGGTCCTAACAGATAGGCCACGCCTACCCCCGTGAAAAAATAAGGTGACCAGTGGATAAGACTTTTTGGATCCTTGTAGTCCAAAAAATGGTATTCAACGAGTCCTTGAATCTCCAACAGTTCTCGGCGAAAGGACTGATTTCGGTTTTGACCTAGTACATCCCATGGTTGTTCGTCCGTCCCTCCTATTAATCCATAGGTGATACCTGCTCGGTAGCTTGTAGACCTACTGCGGTTGTACCGATAAAAGGCATGGCCTGCAGGCTGAAATTCCAATGGGTTATATACCCGCGTTAAATCTCCAGAATAATTGAATGCTCCACCGCTTATTCCTACTTCATGAATCTGGCCCAAGAGGGTAGTTTGGAAGAATAGGCCGAGGATAAAAAAAGGCAAGTATTTCGACTTGCCTGAAGATTTTTGTTGGATCGTTTTCACGATTATCGGAATTGATTACTCGTTTGAAAGCTTCCTCCGAGAATATACACCAGTTTAAAAGATGCTATGTAGTAGACATCATTGGATGAATTTCCTCTTTGGTTGGTATCTGAAGAACGCCCTCTACCAGGAAGTATTGCATAGATATTACCGTCGCCTTCAGAGGTATAGGTCTGGAATTTTTCAGGGTACAATGCTCTAATGTATTCGTCAGAAAGGGTGCCACCAAACTCCTCTAAGTTCTCCAGACTTCTATCAGACATTACTCTGGCCAGTGGGCTTTCTAGTAGACCCAAGTCGACATAATTTCCACTCACATCATCAATGTAATCCGTGAATAGATATCGGATATTGATGTCAAAAGACAAATCAAGGTAATCAGCCAAACGATAGCGTACCCCAAGGCCACCAATCAATGCACCTTGTACCAGGCTATAAGGGTTACGGCCCTCTACAATACCTTGGCCCTCTGTTCTCAATGGACGAAGAGGAACCCAGTCACCAGGGCTAGCTCCATGCACATCTGGAGTTATCGGCTGAGGGAAGAATACTCTCTGGCTAGAATTGTAGGTGTTAATAATATCCATCTCAGGAACCTGAGCTTGAGGATTGTGGTAAAACACCCCTCCTCCCAGAGAGTATTCTTCCCTCAGCCGATAACTCCAGATGTGCATGGAGCTAGCCCTGGTGACT
>JBCBHI010000610.1:0-3817 GCA_038525885.1 Bacteroidota bacterium | reverse complement strand
GGAAAGAGAGTTTGTGCCTCGTGGTCATCAATCAAGTACTTTAGGGTGAAAATCTCCACGGCTCCGTGGCCTCCTTGGTTTAGGTCTATCCCAACTATTTCTAAATCGCTGTTTTGTCGCTGCGTATACTGGTAGAGCCACTGGAAGAAGGAGAAGCTGTCATGAGTAATGGGTGAGTCAATATGCATTTTGTCAAAAGTCCAGAACTTATCAGTGGCGGCACGCAATAGCTTTTCATCGCCGGTTCGCAAATACCTATTCAGTAGGAAGCCATAGGCATAGGGCCGCTCCATCACTAGTTTGTCCAATCCTTTGTTTTGATCAATAAACGGGATAATGGTTTTGTATTGCTGAATGGCCAGTTCTGATCGGTGATGCTCTCCCGAGCAGATATAGTTATAGCGCTGTAAATCCTCTTTTAAAAAATCCCAATCTTCAGGTGCAGCACTTGCCAGGGTAAAGGGGAAATGGACTTCATTCCATTTGCCTATGTCTTGGGCAAGTAGTTGAAAAGAGCTTGTGCTAAATAGCAGTATGATGATAAAATAAGGTTGGGTAATTCCAATCTTCATGGTATTATGGTGAGTTGAGTTAAATGAAAACCTGTAGAGTATAGGGTCTTAATTAGCTGATCTCCTCCACAGTAGCTACAAGCTATCAAAACTAACATTCCATGAAAATTTTTCAAGTCGATTCCTTCACTGAAAAGCCTTTCAGAGGCAATCCGGCAGGGGTATGTTTTCTAGAGGGCAAGCTAGATGATACCACGCAGCAGTCCATTGCTTTGGAAATGAACTTGAGCGAAACGGCCTTTGTGGAGCCAGAAGGCGAAGGCTACAGGTTGCGTTGGTTTACGCCCACTGCAGAGGTAGATCTATGCGGACATGCCACACTTGCTAGTGCGCACATTCTTTTCTCAGAAGGCCATGTTGCACAAGAGGATACCATCCAGTTCCAAACTCGTGCGGGTGAGCTCAAAGTGCACAAGGAGAAGGAAATGCTAGTGATGGATTTTCCCGCAAGGCCCAGTGCAGGCATGCCCATATTAGAGGAATTTGAGGAGATGTTCCCCGGTAGTGAGATTGTAGCCGCTGCTCGGGATAAGTATAACCTGATTTTGGAAATGCCTACGGAGGCAGTAGTCCGCAAGGCCTCACCCAATATGGAGGCTATTGCAGAACATTCTGATCAGGGAGTAATCATAACCGCAGAAGGCAATCGGTACGATTTTGTGAGCCGCTTTTTTGGGCCGAATGTTGGGGTGCCAGAAGATCCGGTGACTGGTTCAGCCCATTGTCAGCTAGGGCCTTATTGGGCTAAGAAATTGGAGAAAACAAGTTTTCGGGCATTTCAAGCGTCAGCCCGAGGTGGGGAAATAGGAGTGGAGGTAAAAGAGGATCGTTGCCTACTTAAAGGCTATGCCGTCACCGTTTTCCAGGGGGAGTTAAAGCTATAGGTACCATGCTCCACTCAATGATATGATCCCATGTGTTCAGAACCAGATCCTGGTAAGGATACCCCTTATTGAAAAGGCCGTCCCAAAATTGTTGAGACGGCCTTTTCAATTGGAATAGGAGCAAACGGGCTTCCTATTCGTAGTTGATGTGTCGGTTTACGATCTCTTCATGGATGTCCCCAATGGTTACCAACAACCCGGTTTCCTCTACATCGCCAAAGTCAGGATTTCGGGCCGTGCCAAAGGTGAGCATGGTGGTGCTCAGATTCATGTAAATATTGATGAGGGGCGGAATCCACTCGCCATGCTCCTTCACCAGCTTATTGAGCAGCTTAAAGCCGTCCTTGAAAGAAACGTCTTCCGTAAAGTGTTGATTGAAGATAGTATCATCGAAACCTGCTTCTAGCTCAGGTTTTGGCTTACACAGATCGGTTCGGATGGGGAAGTAGTGAGCTAGAAAGGACAGCAAGACGTTTCTTGCCTCCTCATGGTAGTGCGTATACATAGTCACCTTACCCAGGAAGTACTTCACCTCTGGGTAGCGCATCACCAAGGAACCCAGTCCATCCCAGATGTTCATGAGCGCAAATACGCCCTTTCGTGGGTTGACGCTCGGTTGGTAATTGGGTTGCACCCATGAGCGCCCCAACTCGATACTGTAGGGGAGGTATTCGCGCTTCATTTGGTCCGAAAACTCAAAATAGTGCGCGGTGGACAGCTCAAAGTCCTCTGAATCAGGATCGTATGCAAACTTGCCCGTGATGAAGCGGTAGCCACCTACGATCTCACGGTCTTCCGGATTGTAAACGATTAGCTGCTCGTAATAGCGGTCCCCGGTATCAGCCTCATCAATGTCCACCTCTTCTCCCGTGCCCCCTCCGCTTGCCCGGAAGGTAACCTCCCGCAAACGCCCAATTTCCAACATCACATTGGGGGCGTTGTGGTGATTTAGGATGTATATGTGATTATCTGCTTTATTGGTTTTCCGAATAAACAGCTCTTCCGTTAGTTCTGATTCTAACAGATCACGGTCTATCGGGGCAATAATCTCTTTCGGTTGTTTTCCTTGTTCCATGCGGATAATCAACGCTCTTTTAACTGGTAAACCTTCTCCTTTACCCACTGGGCCCAAGCAATATTGCTTTTTCCGGACCCAAAGGTGCTTGCAGGCATAGGCTCACCAATGACGATGCTGATTTGGCGTTTCTTCTGTTTGAACATTTCGTCCACCAAGTACAGCATTTCAAAATTGAATTTAACACCTAAGAACTTTCGTAGGTGGGCCAACCGATAAAATCGATTGGACATGTTGCCGTCAATATACATCGGTATTACCGGCAAATCATACTGCTTAGACTTCACCACGAAGGCTTTTTTCCATTCTAAGTCTTCCACCTGGCCTTTGTTCTTACGGCTTACTAGCCCTGCGGGGAATATAAAAGTGGCCGAGTCGGATGCAAATTGTTTGTCGATCTTTTGCAGAGAATCTACTGCATTTTTGCCCACTAGATTAACCCCCACAAAACGCCCTGCCAGAGGCTTAAGATTCAGCAAGAAATCATTGACGATGAACTTGATGTCTGGCCTTACATCTCTAAACAAGTGAATGATAGCGATAGCATCTAACCCGCCAAGCGGATGGTTGCTGGCAAAAATGCAAGCTTCAGTAGCGGGTGGGATGTTTTCCATCCCTTTTACTTGCAGATCCAACTCAAACTCCTCTACCAAAGCAGAACTGAAGTCATACTCATTTTTATGCCCATGCCGATCAATGAATCCATTGATGTCATCTTGATGGAAGATGCGTTCTAACCACCTGAATACAAAGCCAGGGACCCAGCGCATAAGCGAAGGGTTTCTTGCTTCGATGAGTTTCCCAACCTCAATAAATTTGGACATTCTTACACTTTGGTATCAGAAACAACTCGCAATCTTAAAAGCATTTGTGGGTTCTCTTACTATTCCACAGGATATTTTTATCAACTAGCCATAGGGTTTCCAAAATACGATGAGAGTCCCCGTGTTTTGTCATAAAAAGCCACCCACCATGTGAAATTACTGAGTGTGCAGGGGGCAATGTTCCAGGACTAGGCGAATAATTTCGGCCTAAAAAGACCTACTAGGGTAGGAGCGTGGGCTCCCAAACGGATAGTTGATCATCATCCTAAAAATGTAGCATGAAGAAGACTATCTTTTGCCGGACTGTGTAGGACCCCTGGCGAAAAAAAGAGGCTGCTCAAAACTGAGACAGCCTCTATAGTATGGTAATAGTGAAGTAGGGCTTAAAGAGAACCCAACTTCACAATCATGTCAGCAGAACGGTTGGAGTAACCCGCCTCGTTGTCATACCAACCTACAACC
>JBCBHI010000609.1:0-3818 GCA_038525885.1 Bacteroidota bacterium | reverse complement strand
GAAGGTGGAGTCGGAAATACAAATGACGGAGGGACGCCAGTGCTCAGGGTCGTCTTTGTCTGTTTTTTGCAAAAAGACCTGTAGCCGGCGGCTCAACTGGAAGATTACTCCCTGGAAGATCCGGGCCAGGCCTTGGCGGTTGGGGTTGTACCGGGTCACGACTACGTAGAGGATGCCCATGATGACGAGCGAAGCCCCGGCGTAGGCGGGGTTGATGGCGAACATGAGGTACACACAAAGGACGGCACCGAGCAAGGATATGAGCCAACGCGAACGGAAGGCGGGCCGGTAGCTGGGATCGGCCGCAAAGTGCTGAAAGAAAGAGATGGCGCAAATGGCCCCGTAGGTCACCATAAAGAACATGGTGATGACCTCGGCCACGGCGTTTACATCCCCGATGATGACAAACACCAAGGCAATGAGTAAGCTGACAATGGTGGCCGGAATGGGTTCGCCTTGCTTGTTTTTCTTGACCAGCAGGGAATTGATTCGGGGCGTGAAGATCTTGTCGTTACCTAAAGCCTCAAGGGTACGGGGAGCCACCAAAATAGAACCTAGCGTAGACGACAGTGTGGCGGCGGCCAGCCCAATGGGTATAATGGGGCCCCAGGTGGCAATCTCGGACATGATGAGGTAGTCCGTAGCCAACTCCTCCGGGCTGGCAGATAGGTGAAGCTTGAAAGCAATGGTAACGTAAATGAGCATACCCACCACGGTAGCCCACAGGGTACCCCGGGGGATGGAGGATTTGGGATCTCGGAGATCGCCGGACAGACCTACCCCAGCAGCCATACCCGTAAAGGCGGGGAAGATGATAGCAAATACATAGAAGAAACTATCTCCATCAGGTATTGCGGATAGAAAGTCGATTGTTTGGGGAGCGTCTGCGGTAGGGGTGCCGTAGAAAAACATGGCGAGTGCCACTACCAAAGAGCCCACCACTATGTAGAGGACCTTGATGCCGAAGTCCGCCCCCCGGGTGACGATGAGGGCTCCTAATAGGGCTAGGGTAGGGAGGGTGACTATGCGAGGATCGCTGAGTTGCAGATCAAAGGTTTGGTTGACATAGGCAAAAACGGGATCGAATGCCTCACCAAAGGCAATGATGTAGAATGCCACACTGATGGCCTGGCTGAAATACAAGGCTACCCCGATGGCGGCTCCAATGTTGAGCCCGAAAGAGCGGGAGATAATGTAATACACGCCACCGCCCTCTACCCGCTGGTTGGTGGCTATTTCGGCAATGGCCATGGCCGTAGGGATAGTAACGGCGTGGCCCAGGGCAATGATGGCCAGGGTACCCAGCAAGCCTACGTTGCCTACTGCATAGCCGAAACGGAGGAACATAATGGCCCCCAGAATAGTGGAAACAGCGGTTAGGAATACCGCACCAATACCCAGAGAAGGGGCCTTGGTTTGTAGCGTGTCTGCCATAGTGTGTCAAAAAAACGGTGCCAGGCACCGTCAAGCGGACCCCAAATAGTCAAACTCAGGGGCGGATTGCAAGGTAAGTTCTGCGGAATTTGCCCAGCCTGTAGGCACTCCGGGCAGCAATCGTTTAGAGAAAGCGAAAGGAAGCCAGAATTTGTTCCCCTAGTTCAGCATACTTTTCCTTATCGGCCAGTTTGCAGGTAAAGGTGAGGATGTAGGCTTTTTCTTCGATGATCCAGTAATACTGCCGGATGGCCAAATAATGCCCAGAGAGTTGCCCGGAATAGGTCATTTGGTGGTAGGCGGGCTCACCCACTATGCGTTCACTACTAATCAGTTTGCCCTCGGGAACCATACGCTGCACTTGCGTTTCGGTAATGTCCACAAAGTCGTCCAGACTCACCCCTTGACCCGTCAGGTCCTGAACCAGCAAATTGACATTTTCACGAAAATCGTCGGACCAAACCGTAATGGGGTTGAGAATAAGGAAGGTGGAGTTCATCCGGCCGGTAGTGTCCAGTTGCCAGGTGCCCGGGTAGTCGATGGTAAATTGTGGAGTGAGGTAGGTTTTCCAAGCCACCAGGGAGTCCGTTTGGGCCAGGCTAGGGCGTACACAAGCCAGGGCGAGCAAGAATAGGAGAATGCGCATACTGAATTCCGTTTTGGGTAGGGAAGATGCAAACCTACCTGGAGAGGTTGCACCTTGCCTAAGGCGTTGGGCTTACTGCTCTGTCAACCTACGGCGGTCCACGGTAACCTGAAACAGATCGGGCCTGAAATAATGCCCGGTGGTATCGAGATTCATACGCTCGCCGGCCAGGGAATCCAGATCCAAAGTGGCCGTTACCAGCTGCGAAGCTTCAAATACAGGTTCGGTTTGGTAGAAACCGTCGGGCCCAATGATGGCGCTTCCACCCCGCATTACCCAAGCCTCAGGTTGGTCCGCATACTCAGGTGGCTGCTCCAGCTCAGTGGGCATTTCCTTCACTTGCATCAGTTGCCCAGCGGCCAGCACAAAGCAGCGGCCCTCAAAGGCATATTGGCGGCTGGCAATCTGGTGCATTTCGTGCACCGTGGGCCACAGCGCCAGGTGAATCTCCTCGTTGCTGGTATGCATGGCATGCCGCGCTACAGGTATCCAATGCTCCCAGCAAACCAACCCTCCTACGCGGCCCACGGCCGTATCCACGGCTTGCAATCCGTGGGCATCGCCATGGGCGTGCACCAGCCGCTCGGTATAGGTGGGCACCATTTTGCGGTGGTGGTTTACCAGCGTACCGTCCGCATCGAACAGCAAAATACTGTTGTACAAACTACCGTTGCCCAGGCCTTTTTCTACCCGCTCATTGATACCCAGGCCCAGCACCATACCGTGCTCCTTTACCCAGGCTTGTATCTGGGCTATTTCGGGCCCGGCCGCCGTGATGCTGTTGCGGTACATATCCCCGAATACCTGCTTAGTAGGGGCGTGGTTCCACCGGGCTACGTTGGGGCAGTGGTCTAGCCAGGCAGGATACCCAGACAGCCAGGTCTCGCCTACCACACAAAGCTGTACTCCCTCCTGGGCGGCCTGGGCCAGCAGTTGTTCCAGCTTTTCCATACTGGCAGACAGATTTCCATGGACGGGAGCGTGTTGCAAAATTCCAACCTTGACGGTGCGTGCAGGCATAGCAATAGGTTTAAATATTGATGTGTTCGGAGTTAATCAGCCCCATACCCAGAGGCTGCTGTTTTGCGAAGATAGGGCAATCCTTTACCTTGAAGTGTAAAGCAGGCAACAGGACCCAAAACATAGCTGCCGCGCTACCACTGGTTACCCGCTAAACTCAAAAATCATGAAGCATTTTTGGATAGGGGTTTTGGGTCTTGCTATACTGGCTTGTCAGCCCAAAGAATCCCCCCAACGCAAACCGCAAGAAGAGCCTTTCTTGATGGTGGTGTACGACACCGCCACCCTGATCGGGCCCGGAGTTATCTCCTCGGAGCTTCCCGAATTTGCCACCACCGTCTCTGCCGATGGTAAGGAGATGTTCTTTAACCGAACCACTGAGGACCGCAGCTCTATGCGGATTTTTAGGTCCGAATGGGCCGAGAACGCTTGGTCAGAGCCCACTCCTTTGCCCTTCAGCCAAGGCACCTACCGGGACGTAGATCCTTTCCTGTCGCACGATGGCCGCCGCTTGTATTTCAGTTCCAATCGGCCCTCAGCCAGGGGCGAGTCCGATTTCAATCACTGGTATGCTGAGCGGACCGAAGGCGGCTGGGCCGAGCCCATACTCTTGGACGCCCCGTTGAATTCAGACTCCGCCGAGATTTACATCACCCAAACCCAGAGCGGCACTGCCTACTTCCGCACTGCACGCTGGGGTAGCCGGGACCTTGCGCGG
>JBCBHI010000608.1:0-3828 GCA_038525885.1 Bacteroidota bacterium | reverse complement strand
GGGGAAGTGGTTGGGGTAGAGGAAATCCATTTCACACCCGGCACGCCTTTCTTCCTAAAAGGAGCCTTGACGTATCGGTTTTAGGGAAAACCAAATGAGGTGGATTTCGGGTGACTAAACGGTTAATAGAAAGGTTACCTCACTTCCCTTAATCTTTTTATAGCAAACTCCGTGCTCTCTGAGCCTACTTAGTGCCCTCTGTGTTCCCTGTTTTCACCATAGATAAGGCCCTTACAGCGGCAAAATCATCCGGTGCATACCCCGAAGCTTCTTTTTGAATAAGGGGATGTTCAGTCGGGTGCGGTCATAGTAGGCAAACCGTAGGCGTTCGTAGAACTGGATGGCCGCCTGGTTGGTATCGATGACGCACAAGAACAGGAATTCTGTCCCTTTGCTTCGCAGGATATCCGTGAGGTCATGTATAGCCTGTTTGCCCAGCCCTTTCCCTTTTTCGGAGGGTAGCAAATACAGCTTTTCTAGCTCTGCGACCGGTGTGTTTTTCAGTTTGCTCAATGGGGCATCCCATTTCACTTTCAAAAAACCTACCGGTTTTTCTACTGACCCAATGAAGAAATAACCGACGTTCGGGTCCTGCAAGTCCGTTTGTAACCGGGGCTGGCCAAACTCCTGTTCCAGGTAGTGTGCTAGGCCATCGCCTTCCCAGTGGTCGGCAAAGTTGAGCGAGTAGGCCTCGCGGCCAATGGCCTGCAAAGTCTGCCAGTAAGCGGGGGCTACGGGGTGCAATAGGGTGGACATGGCGTACGCGTTGGGTTTACTAGTGGGTTAATCCATCCAGCCATCAGACAGGAAATCCATCAGGTATCGTTCGGGGTCTCGGGTCAGGTACAGCGTAGCCTCTTCCGGATGGGTCAGCACTTCGAACGGCTCATGGTTTTGCAGGTAAGCCCAAAACGCATCCGGTTGTTCCAGCAGAAAAGCTAGCTCTACGGCCTTTTCGTCTGCATAGTCGTTCATGCCCCGGCGCTCGTCCACCAGCCCAATAAAAGCCGTAGGAGCCACCTGATAGATCTTAGTCCAGCCCTGGTCAGCTACTAGCGCAAACCCCAGCGTTTCTTCATAAAACCCCTGCATCCCCAGTACATCCTGGTAGTACAGCCAGGTAATCATGCTGTGGAAACCCAGCCCCTCGGGCACTTGAGAGCTAGCATGTTGGGGCAGTACCGTGGGGTTCTGTGCCAGCTGTGGTACAAACTTCTCGTTTTCTGGGTGCTGTTTGAATTCCTCAAACTCCAGCAGATATCCTTCAGGATCTATCGCCACGAATCCATCGTGTGGACCTCCCTCGCGGGGTTTGTAAGTATACTTGATGGGCACCTCGGCCGCCACCAGATAGTCCCACCACTTCGCTAGCTGAGCGGTAAGGAAAGCCACCGCCACCGACTTGGCTTCGGCAGGCGAGTGATGGCTGTGAGCAACATCAGCTAGCTTTAGGAAGGCTCCTTCCGCTACCCGGAATACCACGGTATGCTCTTCCTCTAGCAGCCGGGTAAGCCCTAACGTTTCTTCATAGAAAGCAACCGCCCCGGGCAAGTCTTCATAGTACAGCGTCACCGCTTGGCCCTTCACCCCAAAGTCCGTCAAGGCCCGGTATTCTGTGGTTTGTGCCAGCAGGGTGTTGATCTTCTGTGGGCTATAACCCAGCAGTCGTCCCAGCCTGCGCGAAAAGTCCGCCCGGGCCTGGTCCATGTCAGCCGGATTCCCAATTAGGCTGTGTACCTCCTCTTTGAGAGCTTGGTAGGCCAGGTAGGTATTGCCTTGGTATACCAGTACCACCTCCTTGCCGTCTACCAGGGCCTCATCAAACAAATCCAGCACCGGGAAGTCCCCTTCACGCACCATTTCTACGCCGTATTGCTGGGCTATTTTCTGGGCTTCCTGGTAGAACTCCTCTATATCCCAGGCCTCCATAGGGTAGCTTACCCCCAGGGGTTTGGCTTCTGCATTTACCATCTCGCAAAGGGCCTCAAAATGCCCCTGCGCGTGGGCAAGTCGGTTGGGAGTATTGTTTTGGCAAGCTGCCAGTAGGGCAAGCAGCAGTAGGAGAGCGGTTGTGCGCATCGGGTTTGGGTTTAGGGCCTTAAACTAGAAAAATGCTACCTTTCTTGGGTATGGAAAACCCGAATATTCAATTCCTGCTGAGCCAACTCAGGGCCACTTTTGACCGGCAGCCTTGGTACGGCGACTCCGTAATGAAGAAACTACGGGAAGTCCCGCATGAGGCCGTGATGGCCGTACCCCAGGGGCTAGCCAACTCAGTAGCCAAGCTAGTGCGCCATATGATTGTATGGCGGGAGTATGCCTTGGCCAAGATTGGGGGAGACGCCGCGCTCACCATTGTGCTCAGCACTCCCGAAGACTGGCCTCCGGTTTCGGTGCAGACTGCTCAGGATTGGGATGCCCTCCTACAGCGGCTAGTGCAGTCACAGACCGATTTACTTGACGCCCTGGCCAGCAAGACCGATGCCTGGCTACTTACCCCCGTCCCCGGAAAACCCCAAGAACCTTTCCGCGAACTGCTAGAGGGCATCATCCATCATGACTTGTATCACTTGGGGCAAATAGTGCTCGTGGCCAAGTTGACGAATTAATCACGTCTGGTGAAGGACCCAGCGGCGCAACCCTGGGGGCAGAAAGTACATCTTCTTGGAAACCCGGACCTATGACCCCATTCCGTACCCTCTGCCTTTCCGCATGGCTCATGCTGTCACCCATCCCGGCCCTGCTAGCCCAAACGGGCAATTGTGCCCCCGAACGCATAGACAAGCAGTTGGTGAAAGTCTACGAAAGAGACCAAGCCCCCCGGCTCAAAATGATGGAAGCCCTCAGCCAGCACCAAACCGATAGTTCCGGCCAGTTGGCCTTGCTGTCGGCCATGGGCAAGGTGGAGCTAGCTGACCGCAAAAACCAACGGGTGGTGCTCAAAATATTGGAAGCTTGTGGCTGGCCCCAAGAGCTAGCCGAGGAAAGCCACCAAACCATTTTCCTGGTTTTGCAGCATAGCGATTCCGCACTGATGGCCACCTATATTCCGCAAGTGAAGGAGAAAGTGGAACAAGACCTGCTGGCACCAGACGACTGGGCCATCATGTATGACCGCTTGCTAATGTGGGGCCAACAGGCTCAGGTGTACGGTACCCAGGCCTTTGCCGATGCTACCGACCAGCAGTGGATTTGGCCCGTGGCCAGCGTAGAAGAATTGGATGAGCGTCGCGCCGAAGTGGGGTTGCCCACCATGCAAGAGTATTTAAGAATCGTCCAGGAGGAAACAGGCCTAATCATTCGCTGGGACCCCACCCTTACCCTAGAAGCTGCCTTGGAACAGGAAGAAGGCGAGGCACCCTAAGGGTAGACTTTGGTTGACAAGGTGCGCCGTTTCCCGTACTTTCAGTACCTACCAAACCGACCACCGTATGCCATTTTTTCTACGCATCGGGTGCCTGATGGCGCTGGTCTGGGTGCCGCTAGCAAGCTGGGCCCAACACGCAGCAGAACCCCAGGAGGCACACCAAGTAGAAGCCGGAACGCCAGAGCTTATCCTGTCCGGTATTTACTCCATACCCTTGTCCGGGACCGGAAATATAGCCCCGGGGCATGAGGTACACCTTACCTATTGGGTATCACACCGGTGGGGCGGCGGTTTTTCCTACACCACCCGCTATGAAGAGCACCTGGCGCATGACATCGCTCTCATCGCCAGTTGGAACCCTGCCCGGTGGCTTACCGTCAACTCCGGACCCAACTTTGCCCTGGCCAATGAGGAGCGCGAGTTGGAGATGGGTTTATATTTGGAGACTGAATGTAACTGGC
>JBCBHI010000607.1:0-3839 GCA_038525885.1 Bacteroidota bacterium | reverse complement strand
GTAGAACCAGACAGCCGAATTGGGAAGTCCTCCACTTCAAACCCTGCCACTGAAAGCTTGGCAGCCGCAATGGTGTAAGACCGCGTTTGGGTGGTGAGGCTCACACTGCGGCCGGGCACCATGGCGTCTGACTTACCTAGGAGATCATTTTCCTCCTGAAAAGGCCGATTGACGGTTAAAGACATACCCGCTCCGCTATCAAAGAAGATGGGACCTTTTACGGTTTCGCCATTGGTGAGGGTAAGGGAAACGGTAAACTGAGGAATGGTAATGCCCCGCTTGAATCTGAATTTCACCCGGGTGTATCCATCGGTAATTGAAGACGGCGAGGTATCCAGATCATACAGTACGATTTGGGGGGCATCGAAATCAAGCAGCGTAAGGAAATTGGCCAGGATATCATAGCCAATAATACCGTCGAAGTCGCGGCCCAGGGAAGCCTCCAGGTCCGAAAGATCCCGCAGAACCACGTCCGTTTTGGGCAGCGTTACCTTCCCCCCTAGCTCAAATTCCTGCTCACTGAGGATCTCCAAGGAGGTGGAACCTCCGGCCCCCACTACGGAGGTAATCCGGTTGGACTTCCAGCCCATAGCCTCGGCCATTTCTGTATCCAGCACGGCCAGGGTGGCCCCGGTATCGAAAACGAACGTAGCTTCCTCTCCATTCACCTTCAGTGGGATAAACATCAAGTTGCCCACCTTTTCCATAGGTACGGTTACTACCTGCGCTCGCAGGCCAGCACTACCCAGAAATAGGAAAAACAGCGAAATGGCTAAGGAATTACGAAAGGCTTTCATAAAAGTGGGTTTCGGGACATGGTATAGAGGACACCTAGATAGATTGTACTCCAACAGGCCCAAAGAAGTTGGAGGATGGTGGTTAAATGATGTTAAGAATGATTTGCGGGTCGGCTAGGGGCCTAGCGGTAAAGGATTGGCAGGCTGGATAGGCGTTTTGGGGGGTTAGGGGTGTTTCTTTTTCTGCCAGGTGGCCTGAGCCAAAGGAGGAAGACTGGGGTGTTGCCCCTCTATCAGAGCTTCTTTCTTTTTGCGACTCCAGCCCTGCACCTGTTTCTCACGAGCAAATGCCTCAGAGACCAAGGGATAATATTCGGAATAGACTAATGCTACTGGCAAACGGCTTTTAGTGTGGTTAGCCACCTCCCCTGCTTGGTGCTGTGCTATCCGTCGGTCCAGATCGTTGGTGCTTCCCGTGTAATAACTACCGTCAGCGCATGATAAGATGTACATCCAACCCGGTTTCATTGTATACAATATAGGGAAATTGAGCTTCTTCATGGCCCGCTGGCTTCGAGTTTCCCTGCTTCGCAGGCCTCAGCCAGCTGCTTCGTGTTTTCCAGAACCTTCCTCACTATCCTACTATTAGAGACGAATAAATAACCATTTGGTGTTTTCACACTGGATTTCCGCTAACTGCATTGAACTGAACTACCCTTTGCAAAAGAGCCATAACTATTAAGAGAATACTGATTAGATCAAGGTCAGAAGTTAGATCTCAGGTTTCCAAACTCGCGATGAATCGGATGTAAGTTGAGGAGGACGAAGTCCTGGACTCGAAACTTACATTCGATTCATCTCCCTCCCATACCTCCCCGGAGTAATCCCCATCACGCGCTTAAAACAGCGGTTGAAGTGGCTAAGGTTCTGAAAACCTGACTGATGCGCTACCTGGCTCACGGAGAGGTTATAGCCCTGCAACTGCCGGCAGGCGTAGGCAATCCGTATTTCGTTCAGGTAGTTGAGGTAGGTTTTGCGGGTACGGACCTTAAAGTACTTACAGAAGGCATTGGGGGTCATGTTGGCTACGGAGGCGATGGTATCGATGGTGATGGTTTCTCGGAAGTGCTTCATGGTGTATTGCATCACTGCGTTCATTCGCTGGCCCTCGTTTTCGGTCATAGACCGCTGAAAATGGCTCAAGGTTTCCGAGCGGTCATCCGCCAAAAGCAACCGGAGGATACGCAAATACTGGATGATGAGATCGAAGCCCTTGCAGGCAATTACCTCCTGCATCAGGGGAGCCACGCTGGCGGAGGTCTCAGCGGAGAATTGGAGACCACGAGCCCCTCGGTCCATGAACTTTTGTAGTTCTTGGGTCTCTTCCAGGCGGAGGAACTCTCTCCCAAGGGAATCTTGCCGGAAGAAGATAGAAACCGCGTAAACCGATTTGGTCTCGTCCTCCTGGTAGTATTCCTCATCGCATTGCAGGACATGCGGCTGATTGGAACCAATCATAAACAGGCTACCCGGCCCGAAGCGCCCCAAATAATCATCACAGATGAGCGTGCCCTCCCCTTGCATGATCAGAGTAATCTGATACTCCGGGTGCTTGTGCAGGATGTCATAATAATACCTTCCCGAATCCACCTGAGTCAGGATGGCCGGGTCTCCCGTCATCGGTATTTTAAAGGGAAGCGCCTTCATGGGTAAATCTTGGTTCGAAGTTCTATATCACGTACCGGAAGCTAAGGAATCACCGCTCACGGTTTTCATCTGCATTCTTTACCGATTATTTCTGTTTCTATCATCCATTGATAAAGAAGAATAAAAAGAGGATAATATACTACACTTTTGAATCAGTACACAACCGTCCTTTGCTATCATATTCATCGATATAAAGACGAAGCAGATGAGATGGCAAGGCGTTTTCCCGGCGGTGACCACCAAATTCACCGCCCAGGATCAACTCGACATTCCGGCCTTTACGGCCAACCTGGATGCCCAACTAGAGGCTGGGGTACACGGAATCATATTGGGCGGCACTTTGGGTGAAGCCTCCACGCTGGAAACGGAGGAAAAGTATGCCCTGGTAAGAGCTGCGGTAGACCATGTAGCTGGCAGGGTACCGGTAATCATGAATATTGCGGAGCAAACCACCAAGGGAGCGATAGCAGCGGCTCAACGCGCAGAGGACAACGGAGCTAGTGGCCTGATGATGCTACCTCCTATGCGGTATTTGGCCGATGACCAAGAGACGGTTGCCTACTACCAATCTACGGCCAAGGCCACCCGGCTGCCTATTATGGTCTACAACAACCCGGTAGACTACAAAATACTGGTGACCCTGGACATGTTCGAGGCCTTGGCAGCATGCGATAACATCGTGGCGGTCAAGGAGTCTACCCGGGACCTGACCAACATCACCCGGATGGTTAACCGTTTTGGTGACCGTTTTGCCATATTCTCCGGCGTAGATACGCTGGGTATGGAAAGCCTACTTATGGGAGCACAAGGATGGGTTGCCGGATTAGTATGTGCGTTTCCACGAGAAACGGTAGCTATTTACGAACTAATCCAGGCGGGGCGTGTGGCCGAAGCACGCGAGATCTACCGCTGGTTTATGCCCTTACTGGAGCTTGACATCCACCCCAAACTGGTACAGTACATCAAGCTAGCAGAACAAGAAGTGGGCCTGGGCACCGAGCAAGTGCGTGCACCCCGGTTACCTCTGAGAGGGACTGAAAGGGAGCGCACCCTGGCCATCATCCGCACGGCCCTGACCAACCGGCCTGACCTGACCCACATACAATCCCCCTTGGACTATGCTTGATGGAATCAACATTGTAGGGTTCAACCGGGTGAGTAACGGAAACACAGTCCCTACCTCTCAAGCCACAGCTAGCTTGCCCGCTCCTTTCCAGGCGGCTACCGCCAAGGATGTAGAGCAGGCTGTAAAACTGGCCACCCAAGCTGCGGCAAGTTACTCCAAAACCTTGCCTGAAGAGCGGGCCAGGTTTCTGGAAGCTATTGCAGAAGAAATTGAGGACTTGGGTGATGTACTGTTGGAGCGGGCTTCTGTAGAAAGCAACCTACCGCTGG
>JBCBHI010000606.1:0-3845 GCA_038525885.1 Bacteroidota bacterium | reverse complement strand
TTGAAGCCCTTTTGTTGCCCTTGGCAGAGAAACACTTAGGGATCTCCATCGCTGAGGCCACTGAGCTGACCGAAAAACTCCAAACCACTACGGAAAGGGAACCTGACTTCCTACGGCTGGTAAAGGATAAACAAGGCAACCGCTTCATCTTACATCTTGAGTTTCAAACGCAGAATGAAGCTGAGATGCGCTATCGTATGGCCGAATACGCAGGCTTATTGCTTCGCAAATATCAACTACCCGTCAAGCAACACGTGGTGTACCTAGGTGCCAGTAAGCCGCGTATGGAAGCGCAGCTTCCACCAGACCAGTGGATTAAAGGTTTTGAACTCCATATCCTTCATGATATTCCCGTGGAGCAAACATTGGATTCGGATGTACCTGAGGAGCTTATACTTTCTATCCTCACTGACTTTCCCAGACATGAAGCAGATAAGGTAATTGGCACCATCCTAGCCAAACTTCAGCAACTATCTCACGATGAAGCCACGCTTAAGCGCTACCTACAACAGTTGATGGTCTTGAGCCGTTTACGTAAATTAGATACTACCACAGAAAGGAGGGTTGCAGATATGCCAATCACGTACGACATAAAGACTGATTACCTCTATAATAAAGGAATAGAGAAGGGAATTGAAAGAGGAGTGCTGCAAGTAAGAGAGGCCAACGAAAAGGCAGTGCTATTCGCTTTGCGTAACTCCAAAGCCGCCGATGAAGAAATAGCTGAGCAGCTCGACGTTACGGTAGAGTTCATTCGCCAAGTCAAGTTGAAGCATAATCTGTAATTCGGCCCATACGGTTACGCCAAATGAGAGAAAAGAAGTTATGCCAATCACGTACGACATAGAGACTGATTACCTCTATAACAAGGGAATACAAAAAGGAATAGTGCAAGGACACGAAAAGGGAATGCTATTCGCTCTCCGCATTTCTACGCTGTCAAATCAAGAGATTGCGAAAGAATTCGAAGTACCTGTGGCATTTGTTCAGCAGGTTCGAGAAAAACATCAGTTATAACCCATAAAAAAAGCCTCAAATGAGGCTTTTTTCCATTTCAATAGGATCTATACTTCCTGGGCTTTATCCCTCATCTTTTGGAATTCGGAGTATCGCCGGAACACAGCGATTCCCATCCCAATTACCAATACCAAGGTACCTAACCACAGTACGTTGATGAGAGGTTTCTCTTGAGCCTCCAGAATGATCCAATTCTTCTGGGTCGTATTGGTGCCGATCAAGCTACGACCTTGTTCTGGGTCAATGGCCATCAAACTTACCTTCACCCCTAAGCCTTCATTCACATCTGGGATCATGCGTACTCTCGAATCCCGAATTAGGTACACGGGCCTTAGCGTATTGGAAGCAGCCTCTGGGTTTTGGCCAAATACTTCTATTTCTGCCTGAATGGCCAGATCACCTTCCCGCAGGCGCACCCCAGGAATTTCCGATACCTGCTGCATGCCACGAAACACTGCTACATAATCATTGAGGAAGAACTGATTCCCAATCGCCAACCACGAAGAGTCCGTTTCGCTCCATTCCTTCTCCGCATCGGGGTCAGGCATGTTAGTAATGTGAGTATACAGATCACGATCCCACACCCGCTTTACATCTGGGCTAGGTACTAGTGAGCCCATGGTCTCGTTAATTTGCAGCCGAGGGTACAAAAGAAACTCCCGGCCATTAGGCTTGGTGTACAACACCTCATGGTAGGTATTCTCGGGATTTTTCAACCGTACCGTATCCCCTTTGGGAATAACCGCTTCCCGGTTGGTAGTTACCTCTTCCTTAGCCACCAAAAGGAATGGATCGCGGGTAGGGCCTAGCTTTTGCTTGTCTACCAAAGACCCGTCGGTCAACTTCACTCTGGGGCCTAAATAGCTCAACTGCAAATTTTCCCCAGACACCACCATATCGTTCGTCTCGTTCTGGAAGAGCAAGATATTCTCATTGTTCATCCGGTCAGAGAAGTCCCGGCTATACAGCAATCCAGAATTGTTCTTGCTCACAACCTTACTGTACCCTGCCGACCATAGAATACCAATCAGCATCATGGCAATGCCAATGTGTGCGACCGCTCCTCCGGAAAGGCGTGGAGAGGTACGCAGGACCTTGGCCATGATCATGACGTTGGCTACAATAGAGTACACGGCCGCCGTCAGTAATACAATGAAGGAGAAGTTATGCACCTTCGCTATCAGAATAATCAAGGCACTCAACAGCAAGGCAATCATAACCGGAGGCAGAATAGTCTTAGCTGCAAGTTTTTTATCCATCTTCTTCCACCAGAAAAACTGACCGGTTCCGCTCAGAATGGCAATACATACCGAGAACCAAAGTTGAGGGGTGGAATATTGCACGTTGGAGTCAGCGTTGGCTGCCAGATCCAGTACTTGGTTGAACCAAAGTCCTATGCTATTGAACACCGGATATGAGGTAGGCACTAATACCTGAAGCCCCATTAAACATAGCACCGTTGCCCCCAGGAATATCCAGAACTCCCGGCTGTAAACGGAGGTCTCCTCAGTGCTCTGAGGCAATGACTTCCACCGCCATACTACTAGCCCAATAGAGATGAGGGTAAAGAAAATCAAGTAGGCCAGTAACTGCCCACTCAGTCCCAAATCCGTGAAGGAGTGCACCGAGGCATCACCTAAAATACCGCTCCGGGTGAGGAACGTGGAGTACAAAATCAAGACGAACACCCCAATGGTGAGGAAAATCGAGGCCCGCAGGGCAGTTTCATTCTTCTTGAAGGCGATCATCACGTGGATGGCCGCTACCAGCACCAACCAGGGCACATAGACCGCGTTCTCCACGGGGTCCCAGTTCCAGTAGCCACCAAAGTTCAGCGTTTCGTAAGCCCAATAGCCTCCCATCAATATCCCGACGCCTAACACGGCTACCGAGAATAATGCCCATGGCAAAGCCGGACGGATCCACTCCTTGTACCGCTTGGTCCACAAGCCCGCGATCACGTAGGCAAAGGGGACCAATGTGGTGGCAAACCCCAAGAAGAGGGTGGGTGGGTGAATGACCATCCAATAGTTTTGGAGCAACGGATTCAGTCCGTTTCCTTCTTCCGGCACAAACTCAGGATTGATCTGCAGCATGGGGATATCCAAGGCATCCCGCAGCAATATGAATGGGCTGCTACCTAGCTTGAAGGAGCCTAAGAATACTACGCCCAATACCATGCTAGACAGAAATGCTTGTACGAGGGCAAACACGGTCATAACGGAGGATTCCCATAACCGATTGATGCGAATCAGGATTACTCCTAATACGGCATGCCAGAACATCCACAACAGAAAGCTACCCTCCTGACCTTCCCAGAAGGCCGAAATTTGGTATTCCGAAGGCAACGTGGTAGAAGCATGCGACCAAGCGTAGTGGTACTCGAAGTAGTGGTTGGCGATAATCGTAAACAGCGTTACCACTATACCCACAACCGACCCAGCATGAATCCAGAAGCTAATCCGACCGTAGCGCTTCCAAACCCGTTCCTTCTCCAGGTCCTTGGTTTGGGTAGCTACCATAAAATAAACGGCACTCAAGAGTGCCGAAATGAATGCCAGAACTACAAAAGCATGCCCTGCATTTCCAATCCCCAGATGCATAGATGTGTGATTAGGTTTCCCGCTATTAAACCTCTTTGAATTCGGTGTCCTCGTACTTGGAAGGGCACTTCAATAATATCTTCTCTGCCAAGAAATACTGCTCACCGTTTTCTTCACGGTAGCCACCTATTACTACCACCTGCTCCGACTCCATAAAGTCTGCCGGCATTGGCTTGGCGTAGAATACTTTTTCTTCCCGGCCTTCATTGTCCACCAGCATGAAAG
>JBCBHI010000605.1:0-3847 GCA_038525885.1 Bacteroidota bacterium | reverse complement strand
TTTAGCCTCTCTTTCCCGGATATTGATGGTGAGGGCGGTGGCTCCATGGACGGAGACATCATCCTGACCGATAAGGATGGGAATCCGGTGGATACCAAGGACGCCAAGATCAAGGCCAAAATCATGGATTCGAAAATCCAGATGGCCCGGGAGCAGCGGAGCATGCTGCGCGAAACCCTACTGATGGGTATCACCCGTCTGGTAATTGATGAAGGTAGTGTGAAGGCAAGTGTGCTGTTCGACATCAAATCGAAAAACACGGCCACCCGGACGGACAACGCTCGGAAAACCCGCCAACGGGCTACCACCATGCGCAAAGGCAACGGCATATTCCGGTTCCTGTCTCCCATTCGTGGGCAGGCGAAGACCAACAGCACAGAGGTATCGGTGAGCACCACCAACAGCGTGCAACAAACCGAAATGGCGGCCAAGCTGGCAGGTTCGGTGGATATCAAGTTCAAGTCGGACTACTTCAAGCTGGACAACTTCGCTGACATCATGCAGCAGGAGACGGAAAACCAGGCGCCGGCAGGCAAGCAAAAACCGGAAGAGGGTAAGCCGCAAGGCTAACCGACGCACAGCCCATGGCACTCGCCCATTGGAAACAGACGGTAAGCGAAGGCTCGGAGGTAGCGCTTACGCTAGACCTGGGTAGCAATGCCTGGTTTGAGTTCGAGATTGGCTACTGCCGGTACCGAACGCCCTTTGGCACGCCGAGACTGCGGCACGTGAAGCACCGCACGCCCTTGCAGGGGCCGGTGGCTTCCGGCCCCGGGCCGCTACCACGTACCGCCTTGCCCGGTCATCTCTTTGACCGCAAGCACCGCTACCTGCAACTGATTAGCTACCGAACGGCCGACCGCGCCGGACCCTGCTACTCGGACATCGTACCCGTAGGGCTAGCCAGCTCTACCCCAAGTGTAAGCCTCACAACGGAAGAAATCATGCAAGGATTACCAGAAGCATCTAATTCATATACACGGATCCGCGAA
Source organism: Bacteroidota bacterium (assembly GCA_038525885.1). GTDB lineage: Bacteria > Bacteroidota > Bacteroidia > Cytophagales > Cyclobacteriaceae > DMST01. The sequence continues at coordinate 2,855 of JBCBHI010000605.1, read as the reverse complement.
ATCCCGCTGAGCCAAAGCGCCTCCGTAGGAGAAGTGCTTACCTCAGTACTACCGGGCTTGCTGGGTCTGTTTGCACCCAAAAACAAAGGTAAGGGTGCACCCAAGGCCGCCGAGGTGGCCCAGACCGTACTGCAAAACGAAGACGTACAAGCCCTGCTCAAGCTCCTGATGGAGAAAATGACCGGGGGCAAAGTAAGCACCGCCAAGAGCCTGCCCGGGCACAGCCAGGCTATGTTTGATCCCATGACCATCATGGGCATTGCCAACGTGGGAGCCAAGTTGATGCCCGCCGTACAGGATGCCGTGAAGGGCATAACCAATCCTGAGTTTATCAAAGCCGTAATGCCTACCGGCAAGATCCTGGACGTAAGCTCAGACTTTCTGAAAAGCCTGCTGGGCCTGGACGAAAAAGTAGAGGTGGAATGGAGCAACCTGGATAACATCAACAGTTCCGGCAACGAAGCCATCGTGCAGGCCATACTGGGGCAAACCCACCAGCAGCGGATGGCGGAGAAAATGACGGCCGCCCAAAGCCTTAGAGGCCATACGGCCAAAAGCTTGCGCAAGCATGGTGTGAAATTCATTCCCACCTCCAAGGTACAGCTGACTATAGCGGACGCGGATACTCCGGCTAATCTCATGAACATGAGCCACCGGGTGTACAGCCTACAGAAGGACGCTCGTTTTCCCTTGCGTTTGGAGACACCGCGGGGCATGAAGCAAGCTAAGCTCAAGATGTGCCTCAAGACCCTGCAAGGCGAGGTAGTGATACCGGAAAAGCGCGTTGGCCTCAAAAATGTCCAGCCGGGCCTTCTGGACCGTGTACCCCGGCTTACCCGCCAGGAACTCGCCGGGCTGGAACCTACGCAGGAGTACATCCTGAATGTACAGCTCACCTGGCCCAGCAAAAACGGGCCGCACCTGGGCACCTCACTACAGCAGATAGTGTGTTTTGTAGAAGATCTGGCTTTCGACCGCTTGGAGAAAACCGAGGCACCAGCCATCGCCCTCAACGATGTGGAAAAACACCGGGCCTACTGGCACAAAGTATGGTCTGCCACGCTCACCGAAAAGATGCGAGACGTAGCCCTGGACGCCAAATACTACTACCGGCTAGCAGACCGGGCAACGGCCAACCAGCGCCTGGAAACAGCCACCCAACTGGCCCATGAGCACACCAACGACTACCGGGGCAAGCTGAAGTCGGGCATGGAACTGAGCCTGCAAGGCCTCAATACCTTGTTGCCGGAGCTAACCGGGGAGCCCTCCCTAAGCCGGGAAGAGCTAGCCCTGATGGAGACCGCCTCCATAGAAGGCTACATGAACAAGCTGGCACGCCACCGGATGAAATTCTGGGGCTCCGTGCACGAGCAGGTGACTCTCTGGGTATACCCCGAAGTGCAACCCTATGCGGCACACTTCAAACGCGTATCGGCCACCAATGCCAACGGTCTGGTTACGGCCTTTGAAACCACCCAAAAGCAACTGCTAGTCCCTGTATCTGCCCACTTTATTGGCACCAAACGCTAAACCCATGGCAAGAACAACACAATTCCCCAGGGGCCTTGCCCAGGCGCATAGCTCCGAGCCCGTCATGATCAATGGGCAGTCAGTCATGTTTGACGAAACCGTGTCGCTGACTCCAGTAGAGCTCATGGTAAAAAGTTCGGCCGAAGTGAAGGCCTTGAGTACAAAAATGCTCGTAACCAGCCGTAAGGTCAATCAGGAACTGAAAGCAGGCACCAGCCTGAAATCCTGGGTGGCTGATGCCTGGGCGGGGCATTCCGCTCAAGTACAAGACGAGGTACTGGAAAAGCTGAAGCTACTCAACGGCAAACACCAAAGTCAGTTGCCGGGCAATTCCCTCCGGTTGTTAGTTCCTCAGCAGATTCCTTTGCAAACCACCCAGACTCCGGATACCTACCCTACCCAACTGCGTGACTCGCATGTGCTGTATCTCAAACAGGTATACAGCAGTATGGACGCCGCGGTGGAGAAAATGGAACAATTGGTGAATACCGCACCAGAAGAAGGAAACAAAGTCAGCTGGAAATTTTCCCCAAGCGGGCTTCTTTCTGAAGGGTTTTCCTTCATCCTGGGCTTAGGGCTGGCGAGTGTAACCGCAGGCATCGGCGGCTTGGGTGGCAAAGCAGCCGCTCATGTGCTCAAGATGCTGGTGGCAGATATTACCACCTTCTTTGACACGGAATGGAAGGCCTTGGGAAGAAAAAAAGGCAGGCAACGCCCGCAATCCTTTTTGGTGGCCTTGCGGAAAATGACCACTGAATTCAACAATTCCATTCCTACGCTCAGAGCCCAAGCTGAAGCAAAGTTTCGGGAAGATCTGAAGAAGTTGGATGCCACCCAGCAGTTAGAATACTTCGTGGCCGCTCAGGAGCATATCAACGAACTGTTCGAATCAGAAGCGGCAAAAGATTACTCTCACCTGTATGTCTATTTACGGCAGTTCCTCAAAGACACCGGAGTGAATCCTCGCCTGGAGATTGAGTTCAACAACGCAAGTACGGGCAACTACATGCAGGCTTCCATCAAGGCCAATGCCTACGACGCCCGCGTAAACTCCTACTTGCACTACTGCTGGGCCCAGCAAGCTGAGCACAAAGGAGAGTCCTTCCACTACGTACCAGTACACGATTTCTTCTTACCCATCCACTTGGTAGACTGGGGCAATGCTAGCCCTTCCACCAAAAGCTTTGCCGAACCCGACAGGCTGGTTTTCTACCGGGGCGATGGTCTGTTCATCACCCATTACTCCCAGCAGTTACAGTTGATCGAGGATCACGCCACTCTGTATCCTAAAACTCAAAAGCTGAATAACGATCCCCATAGACGGT
>JBCBHI010000604.1:0-3850 GCA_038525885.1 Bacteroidota bacterium | reverse complement strand
CTAGGAAAGGATTCTAAGTATGCATTAGGAGAATATCTGGGTGTGGTCTTGGATTGAATCCTGAGGCTGGCAAGGAGAGAAGAATTTCAGTCTTTGATTGTGTCCACGCCGAGTTCTGCTGTTCTAGCCTACCGACTGAGAGTTATTTGCAAAAAACGATCGGGGGTTAGTCTGGAAGGGTAGTATGATCCTTTCCGGGTGTAGCTATAGTGGAATGGTCTTCAACTTCTTACCATTAATCGAAAAATTCTCGTCATCCACCTAGTATATTTTTTTTGTCCAAATATTTCATTTAGTTATGTAGGGTAATTGGTTGATTGATAAAATCATATTCAATTATTGTCTTTACTGCTCTCTTCTTACAAATGGTTGTTGTAGCAAAATCTCTTCAAAGCAGCTTATTTGATCAAATGGTGATAAAAATATTCTTAAATCAACAAAAACTTACACAAGAATGATTTTTTAGTTTTTGTGAATATTTTTGAAGTATCAACGGGATTTTTAATAGGAAAAAAGTGTTAAAAGCTTTCCCTGAAAGGGTCCAAAAACCGAAAAAAGGGACATTTTCCAAATTTTCCACCAGCTAGAAAAGACGTACCTTCTAAAGCAGAATTCATACGGTCATTAGCATATAAATTTTCAGACAAATAGGAAATGGAACAAACAACGCCAACACGTCGAAAATTGAATGAAAAAGAGCCCTTAGCCATTATTGGAATGAGCGCTCGACTTCCTGGGGGTATCTATGGCCCTGAGGGGTTGTGGGAAAAACTTTCTCAGGGAGTGGATGGCATTACCGATGTTCCCGAAGATCGGTGGAGCATAGAAAAATACTATGATCCTGATCCTGATAAAGCAGGAAAGATCAAGTCCAAAAAGGGTGGGTTTATCAAAGGCATGGCGGAGTTTGATGCTGAATTTTTTGATATCTACCCTAAAGTGGCTGAGCGGATGGACCCCCGCCAGCGCCACCTGTTAGAGGTGTCCTATGAAGCTATCGAGGATGCAGGCCTTACCCTAGAGGAGCTGAATGGCTCTTTGACTGCCTGTACGATGGGGGTCTTTTTGGGAGATGACTCAAAGAAAAACGCCCACGACGCGCTAGAGGAGATCACGCCCCATACAGCCATGGGTAGTGCGGATACCACGGTGCCTGCCCGGATTGCATTTAGCTATAACCTACGGGGCCCTGTGTTTAGCGTAGACACTGCCTGTTCCTCTTCTTTAGTAGCTATTCACTTAGCCTGCCAGGCCATCTGGACGGGCGATGCAGATATGGCTATTTCTGGTGGAGTGAACATCATGGAAGACCCTGGCCACTCCATTGAGTTGTCTAAAGGTGGGTTCTTAAGTCCTGATGGTTACTGTAAAACCTTCGATGCTAGTGGCAATGGTTATGTGCGGGGTGAGGGTGTTGGAGTAGTGATTCTGAAGCCTTTGTCGGATGCTGAGGCCGATGGTGACCAGATCTATGCCGTGATTCGTAACACGGTGGTGAATTCTGACGGGTATACTGCCGACGGTATGACGGTGCCTAACGAGTTTGCTCAGCGCGATATGCTGAAAAAGGCCTACGGTGACGTGGGTATCAACCCTGCGGAGGTGGACTTTATGGAAGCCCATGGTACGGGTACCAAAGTGGGTGACCCCAAAGAGACCTACGCTTTCGGTCAAGTGTTCTCAGAAGGCCGCGATCCTGAAAAGCCCCTCATCATTGGGTCTATCAAGTCCAACGTAGGCCACACAGAAGCAGTGGCTGGTGTGGCGGGCCTCATGAAGCTAGCGCAAAGCATTAATCATAAGGAGATTCCTCGGAACCTCCACTTCAAGAATCCCAACCCAGGGATCAAATTTGACGAGTGGAAGCTCAGGGTGCCTACTGAGCAAACTACCTGGCCTGAAACTTCAGGACGCCCGGCTAGGGGTGGGGTAAACTCTTTTGGAGCAGGGGGTACCAATGCCCATGCTGTATTGGAAGAATATGTACCTACCGATAACCGTAAGGAAGATAAGCCAGCAGGTGAAAAGCGGTACGAATTCCCGATGGTTTTTGACCTGTCGGCAAAGTCTGAGGCGGGCCTTAAAGCCACCGCCCAGCGGTATGTTGAGTACCTCCAGACCACGGAAGAGTCCTTGGCTTCTGTTTGCTATTCCCTCAATAAGCGCAGAACCAAGCATACCCACCGGGTCATCATCTCCGCAGCTTCTAAAGACAAGGTGATAGAAGCCCTGGAGGCCTTCGTGAAAGGCGAGGATTTTGATGGTGTAGTGACCGGTACTACGGATCGGGATAAGAAACTAAAAATTGGCTTCGTTTGCTCAGGTCAAGGACCACAATGGTATGCCATGGGCCGCCAACTGATGCAAACTAGTGAGGTGTTTCGCCAAACGGTGAAAGACATTGATGTGATCTTTAATCGCCTTTCGGGATACTCCTTGTGGGAGGAAATGAACCGAGAGAAGGACGAAACCCGCATTGGGGAAACCCGCATCGCCCAGCCATCCATCATGGCCATGCAAATTGGCCTGATTCATATGTGGAGGGAAATGGGCATTGAGCCAGAAGGCTTGGTGGGTCACTCCATTGGTGAAGTTGCAGCTGCCTATGGTTCAGGGGCGCTTACTCTTGAGCAGGCGGTTGACGTAATCTATAACCGATCGAAAGAGCAGGACCGTGCCTCAGGCGCAGGGGTGATGCTGGCGGTAGGCCAAACCTTGGCCGATGCCATGAAGGAAATCAGAGGGGTGGAAGACCGCGTTTCCATTGCGGCCATCAATGGCCCCGAAATGCTGACCCTGGCCGGAGATAAAGAACCCATTGAGGAAATAGCCCAACGCCTGGAAGAAAAAGAAGTCTTCAATAAGTTTCTGCGGGTGAGTGTGCCCTTCCATAGTCACCATATGGAGCCTCTCAAGGAGGATCTGCTGGCAGGCTTGGCACACTTGGAGCCTGGCGAAGCCAAAGTTCCTCTCTACTCTACGGTAACGGGTCAGCAAGAAGATGGCCTTCACCTGACTAGTGACTACTGGTACTCCAATGTGCGGGATACGGTGTACTTCACCGCTGCGGTAGAGGAGATGATCAATGATGGATACAATGTATTCATTGAGATAGCTCCGCACCCCGTGCTAGGTGCAAGTGTGAATGATATGCTGGCCTCCATGAACCGGAAAGGCACCATCATCACCTCTGCCCGTCGGGATATCAAGAAATTCGAAGGGGGCGTTAGCTACGAAGAAGCCACCTTCTTACGCGGTGCTTCCCAGCTGGCTATCACTGGAGGTAAAGTAGACTGGACAGTACTGTTCCAAGGTACGGACGCGCACTATGTAAAACTGCCCCGCTATGTATGGCAGCATCAAGAATTCTGGGCGGAGACTAAGGAGCACCGTAAGTGGAGAACCGAAGTAGATGCCCATCCTCTGGTAGAAAACTTCCGTTTCGGGGCTGACAACGCCGTGAACACCTTCAACCTACGGCCCGATAAGCGGGTAGAAAAGTGGTTGGTAGATCACGTAATTGATGAGGTATTGGTAGTGCCGGGTACTGGTCAGGTGGAAATGGCCAATACCGTAGGCAGAATGAAATACGGAGCTGAGTTCAGTTTCCTTGAAGATCTCAATTTTGACCAGGCACTTACTCTGCCAGACGAGGGACCTGCTCCCTATGTGCGCTTGCGCTTCATCTCTCAGGAAGAAGGTGAATATGTGGTAGAAAGTGCTGACCGTGAGGATGATGAGCTGGTGTGGAAGCAGCACAGCAGTGGTAAGATGAATGTCCTGGGTGACTCCTTTGAGTCGCGCACGGCAGATGTGGAAAGCATTCGCCAGCGGTGTACTGAGGAGGTAG
>JBCBHI010000603.1:0-3852 GCA_038525885.1 Bacteroidota bacterium | reverse complement strand
GCGGTATTTTGTAGTAGATTTAAAATACCGCGGTGAGGAGAGAACACAAATTCCTCCTTCAAGGAGAACTCTACCCAGATCATCCTTTCATCAATAATCCTTGGGTACCCCAATAGGTCCTTCTAAGGAACCGCCTAATACCCAGTTCATCTTTTCATTACCCCCCCAAACTGGGCTGTAGGGGTAATTTGATATGCGAAATTCAAATTTTAGCGAAATTTCGCTTGTTTATAATATTTCGCTTTTTACATTTGTTCATATCAATTGCAAACGATTGAAAACACAAATATGGAAGCTTTAATCTCCCCACAAGTGGAGGGAGTTACGGTAAAACCTGCGCTTACTGAGAGGCAAGAGCAGTTATTAACTCCTGAAGCCCTTACTTTTTTGCGGGGGCTGCACCGGCAGTTCAATCCCATTCGGAAAGAGCTGCTGGCGCAGCGCGCCTCGCGCCAGGTAGCCGTCAAGGCCGGAAAATTGCCCGCCTTGTTGGAAGAAACAGCCTACGTTCGCACGTCCGACTGGCAGGTTTCTCCCATCCCTCATGATCTGGAATACCGCAGAACGGAAATCACGGGCCCGGTAGACCGGAAGATGATTATTAATGCCTTGAACTCAGGGGCACAGGTCTTTATGGCCGACTTTGAGGATGCCACCTCTCCTACTTGGGAGAATGTGATTGGGGGGCAAATCAACTTGTACGATGCCATCCGTCGGCAAATCGACTTCACCGCACCCAATGGAAAGCAGTACTCCTTGCATAAGCAGACTGCCGTACTGAAGGTCCGTCCCAGAGGTTGGCACCTAGTAGAGAAGAATGTGCTCATAGACGGAGAACCCATTAGCGCTTCACTTTTCGACTTTGGCCTGTACTTCTTCCACAATGCTCATGCCTTGCTAGACCGTGACAGTGGCCCCTATTTCTATCTGCCTAAACTGGAAAATCACGAGGAAGCCAGCCTGTGGAACAAGGTATTCTGCAAGGCTCAGATGGTGATGGACATCCCTGCCGGCACCATAAAAGCCACCGTGCTGATAGAAACCATTCTGGCGGCTTTTGAGATGGAAGAGATCATCTACGAATTGCGTCAGCATATGGCAGGCCTGAATGCCGGACGCTGGGACTATATATTCAGTGCCATCAAGAAGTTTCGGGATGCCGACAGCTGCCTGCTACCCGACCGGAGTCAGGTGACCATGACGGTCCCTTTCATGCGGGCCTATGCGCAGCTATTGGTTCATACCTGCCACAAACGTGGCGCCCACGCCATTGGTGGCATGGCTGCCTTCATTCCTAGTTGTGATGCGGAAGCCAATGCTCTGGCCTTCGCCAAAGTACAGGCGGATAAGCAGCTGGAAGCAGAATCTGGCTTTGATGGTACATGGGTAGCTCACCCCGGGCTAGTAGAGATTGCCCGAGAAGAATTCGGCATAATAATGGGAGACCGTCCCCACCAGAAGAAAGCTATGCCGGGCAAGCCAGAGGACTTGGTGGCCAACTTGCTCAATTTCAACATAGAAGGCGGTGCCATCACGGAAGCAGGTGCCCGGATGAACATCAATGTGGGCATTCTGTACATCGCTTCCTGGCTGCGTGGTACTGGGGCAGCCGCCTTGTACAACCTAATGGAGGATGCTGCCACGGCAGAAATCAGCCGGGCCCAAATCTGGCAATGGCTACACCGTGAGGGACTTACGCTACAGGATGGCCGGGAATTCACCCCGGAGCTATACCGGATTTTTCTGCAGGAGGAGGCAGAAAAAATAAAGGAGATGGTAGGCGAAGAAACCTTTGCCCATCCTGCCTTTGCTACCGCTATCGAACTTTTCGATACTCTGGTCACCTCAGACATTTTTGCAGAATTCCTCACCCTTTCGGCGTATGAGCGCCTTGCTTAATCACCCTTTTACCACTACAAAGAACTTTCAATCATGACACAACAAGATCAAATTCATAACCTGATTACCGAATGGACCACTAACCCACGCTGGAAAGGGGTAGAAAGACCCTATGCCGCCTACGAGGTCCTCAAGCTGCGCGGCAGCTACCAAATAGACCATAGTATCGCCCGCATGGGCGCAGAACGCTTGTGGAGTTTGCTCCACTCAGAAGATTTTGTGGCGGCCCTAGGTGCCCTCACCGGCAACCAAGCCGTACAGCAAGTGCAAGCCGGGCTGAAGGCTATTTACCTCAGCGGCTGGCAGGTAGCCGCCGACGCCAATGTGTCTGGTGAGATGTACCCTGACCAAAGCCTGTATCCGGTTAACTCCGTACCCCAGGTCATCAAGCGGATCAATAATGCCTTGCTACGGGCAGACCAGGTAATGACCGTGAACGGGGAAACGGGCACCGAATGGCTGGCCCCCATTGTAGCGGATGCTGAGGCCGGGTTTGGTGGCAACCTGAATGCCTTCGAGCTGATGAAAGCGATGATCGAAGCCGGAGCAGCGGGTGTTCACTTTGAAGACCAACTTTCTTCCGCCAAAAAGTGTGGGCACTTGGGCGGCAAGGTACTGGTACCTACGGTGGAAGCCGTGAACAAACTAGTAGCGGCCCGCTTGGCTTCGGACGTGATGGGGGTACCTACCTTGATCATAGCCCGAACAGATGCCAATGCAGCTAATCTGCTCACTTCCGACATTGACGAACGCGACCATCAGTTCCTTACCAGCGGCCGCACCGCTGAAGGGTTCTTCAACGTGAAGGCTGGTATAGAGCAGGCGATGGCCCGTGGAGTGGCCTATGCGCCCTATGCTGACTTGGTATGGTGCGAAACGGGCACTCCGGACTTGGGCGAAGCCCGTGAGTTTGCCGCGGAAATTCACCGCCACTACCCTGACCAGATGCTGGCCTACAACTGCTCACCCAGCTTCAACTGGGCCGCTAAACTCAGCGAGAAGGAAATGCTACGGTTCCGCGAGGACTTAGCAGAACTGGGATACAAGTTTCAGTTCATTACCCTGGCTGGGTTCCATGCCTTGAATAGCAGCATGTTCGAATTGGCCAATGCTTACCGTGACCGCGGCATGGCCGCTTACTCTCAGCTACAAGAGCGCGAATTCGCCATGCAAGAGATTGGCTTCAAAGCCGTAAAGCATCAGGCCTTTGTAGGTACCGGGTACTTCGACCACGTGCAAAACACCGTAATGGGGGGGCAGGCCTCTACGGCAGCCTTGGTAGGTAGCACCGAGGAAGAGCAATTCCATTGATGTAGTGTCTATAGTGCGCCCGATATGAGCGTATAGGATTTCGTATATATCGGTAACAATCCCCAGGGCCCTTGGCTTTGGGGATTTTTTATGGCCCCTTAGGCTTGCGGGGTACCATCAATCCCCCCCTTTTTGTAACTAGTCTCACGCTGGCACACTCTTTTTGTACCAATTTGAGACACCACCCTAAACTCTATTTTACTAACCAGCTGAAAAACAGGAGCTTTGTATACTTGGCATAGTGCATGCCCTGTTTGGGCAACGCAAACATCAAATTTTTATGCTAGTCAACTACCTGCGCACAGGGTGGCGCGTACTACGTCGCCAGTCCAAATTTACCCTGATCAATCTGAGTGGCCTTGCTGCCGGCCTCATGGTCAGCCTGTTCTTATTCCAATATGTTTGGTACGAACGTAGCTTTGATCAATATCACCCGCAGGTTGATAATCTTTACCGGATTACGTCCTCTCACTATACTCACCAAGAACTAGACCGGGAATTGCCTAAGGTGCCCCCCGCACTAGGACCAGCCATGGCTTCAAGTTTACCCGGGGTAGAACAATTTGTGCGGTTTCGCAAGATATTTGGGGCAGTAGCCCTCACCACCGGAGATCGTACTCGCAATGAAGACCGGCTATACTA
>JBCBHI010000602.1:0-3856 GCA_038525885.1 Bacteroidota bacterium | reverse complement strand
TTCATTTCAAAGCCTCGTTCCAGGCCTTGAAATGAATGTCCTGACCCGCTCTCCACAAAAAATAACCCAGCAGCACAATATGTTGCGCATCATCCAAGGGGATACTACAGACCTTACGGATGTAACCCAAGCCATTGAGGGGTGTGAGGCCGTGGTGAGTGCCCTGAATATCTCCTATAAGCGAGAAAACAACCCTTGGTCCAAACTGGCAGGCCCTCCCCATTTGCTTTCGGAGACCATGGACACCCTTTTAGCAGCCTCGCACACTGCCTCGGTTAAGCGGGTAGTGCTATGTTCTGCCTTGGGGGTAGGGGATTCTTGGCTGCTAATTCCCGGCTGGTTCCGCTTCTTGATCAAGAATAGCACCATCGGAATCATCTACAAAGACCACGACCGCCAAGAGCAGCTTCTCCGGGAGAGTAGTATTCCCAACACCATAGTCCGGCCGGTGGGCCTTACCAATTCCAACAAACCCGAAAAGATCCAGGAATCTTTTGGCTCCGAGATAAAGCTCAAGCTTACCATAAGCCGGGCCAGTGTGGCCAGATACATGCTGGATGCACTAGGTCGTGAGGACCTTATCGGTAAGACGCCGGGTATTGCGGCTGAGGGGTAGCCACTGATCCTATCAAAACAACTAGTCCAGAAAGTCAAACACATACTCCTCTTCAAAGGCTATTTCTGCCTTTTTCAAAATGTCCAGGTACTCCTCTTTGAAAGTAGTTTGAGCATGGTGCTGCTTTTGTTTTTTGATATAGCCTATAACCCTGGGTACCTGAGAATGACTATAGGAGAAACATCCGTATCCCTCCTGCCAGTAGAAGCGATTGACTCCTAATATTTCTTCGTTGATCCACTTCGAGGTTTTCGCCTTGGCTACTTTAGCCAGATTGGACGGGGAATTTGTAGGGTGCATTCGAACCAGCAGGTGAATATGGTCAGCTACACCGTTGATAGCTAGCAGAATGTTGCGCTCGCTGTGAATGATGCCCGATATGTAGTCATACATGCGGTTCTCCCATAGGGGGTGTATGAGAGCCTCTCTCTTTTTGACTGCGAAAACGAACTGTAGATAAATCTGAGTGTGAGAGTTTGCCATTTCTCAAAATAGCAAACTCAGGAAAGCCTTGCACTGCGGTTGAGTTTTGTGGTGTGCATTTTCCTTACCGGATTGAAATCCGGTAATGTGTGGCCTGTGCTCCTACGGAGCTTTTTCTTCATTATTTATTATCCAAAAGCAAATAAAGAAAGAACCCCGGAGGGGTGGTCGCCCATTCATAGGCGGATTTCAATCCGCCCAACGCTCCTTTGCATGTTTCCCCACACACCTTTACGTCAACAAGTTCATCAGGTCCGGCCGATGGTTGATGTACTCGCCATAGAAACCACGGCCCTTGAGGCGCTCCATTAGGCCCTCAATGTCCTGTTGGCGCTTAAGCTCCACCCCGATGACGGCGGGCCCGCGCTCCCGGTTGTGGCGCTTGGTGTACTGGAAGTGGGTGATGTCGTCCTCAGGGCCAAGGATGTCCACTACAAACTCGCGAAGTGCCCCGGCGCGCTGCGGAAAGCGGATGACAAAGTAATGCTTGAGGCCCTGATGCAGCAAGGCCCTTTCCCGGATCTCCTCCGTTCGGGTGATGTCGTTATTGCTACCGGAGACTACACAGACTACCCGTTTGCCTTCCAGGTGGGCCTTGAGTTGGTCCAAAGCTGCGAGAGTTAGAGCTCCGGCGGGCTCCACCACGATGGCATCTTTGTTATACAGGGAAAGAATGGTCTCGCACACCTTGCCCTCATCCACGGTGATGACATCGTGGAGGGTATCCTGACAAATGCGGAAGTTGTGCTCACCTACCCGTTTTACTGCCGCCCCATCTACAAACTTATCAATCCGGTCTAGCGTGGTATTGTAGCCCTGTTTTAGGCTAGTGTACATAGCAGGTGCTCCTGCAGGTTCTACACCAATGATGCGGGTGTTGGGCGAGAGCAACCGAAACATGCTACTCACCCCGGAGGCCAATCCGCCGCCACCTATAGGAACCAGTAGGTAATCCACGGGTGCTTCCGACTGATCGAGGATTTCCAGCCCTACCGTGGCTTGCCCTTCAATCACCCTGGGGTCGTCAAAAGGATGCACGAAGGCACTGCCATGCTCTTTTTGGAAAGCCACGGCTGCCGCTTGGGCATCATCAAAAGTATCCCCCACCAGCTGAATGTCTACCTTGCCTTGCCCAAACATAGCCACCTGTTCTACCTTTTGTTTGGGAGTAGGGGTGGGCATGAAGATGGTACCCGCAACCCCCAGGGCGGCGCAAGCATAGGCTACACCTTGGGCATGATTGCCTGCGCTTGCGCAAACAATACCCTTAGCCCGGTCCTCAGCGGAAAGGGTGGCCGCCTTGTGGTAGGCTCCTCGTATCTTATAGGAGCGAACGGCCTGCAAGTCCTCTCTTTTCATCCAGATGTCCGCACCCAACTCCTGCGACAAACGAATGCTGAGCATCAGAGGAGTTTTGTGGGCCACTCCTTCAAGCAACTCGGCTGCTTTCTGGACCGCCTCTAGCTGAGGCATATAGGTCGTCTGGGTGTTCATAAGATATGAGGGACTATGTTAATGGACGAATGACGAGACGTGACTCCGGCTTTAGATCCAAAAGGCTGGATTGCCGAGGCTGATTATTAGCGAGTCTTCCTTGGTAAAAGGATAAAAAGAGAGCGCCCCTGGTAAAATGTAAAAAGTGGGGGCGCTCAACCAATCACCAAAAAGTACGCTAAATGTTAGCTGTTTTCAGGACGCAACTTGCGCACCTGTTGACCTGCCTGCCACAGCTCCGATTCACGGATTTCTTGCAGCTCAGCATCTAGTTTTTGACGGTAATCGTCCTCGGCATTTCGAGAGATCACTATCTCTGCTTCCTTGCCAGAGGAAACGCTTTCGTATAGCTCATCAAACACAGGTTTGGTAGCTTCCCGGAACTTGTGCCGCCAGTCCAGGGCTCCCCGCTGGGCGGTGGTAGAGGTGTTGGCATACATCCAGTCCATGCCGTTTTCGGCTACGAGAGGCATCAAACTCTGGGTGAGCTCTTCTACCGTTTCGTTGAAGGCCTCTGAGGGGGAATGACCGTGTTCACGCAGCACGTTGTACTGTGCTTCAAACACACCGGCCAAGGCTCCCATAAGGATACCACGCTCCCCAGTAAGGTCAGAATACACTTCGCGTTTGAAATCCGTTTCGAACAGATAGCCGGAGCCAACCCCGATACCCAAAGCGACTACCCGCTCATGAGCACGGCCGGTGGCATCCTGATGTATGGCATAGCTACTGTTGAGGCCTTTGCCCTCTACAAACAAGCGACGCAGTGAAGTGCCTGAGCCTTTGGGGGCTACCAAAATCACATCCACATCTGCTGGTGGCACAATGCCCGTTTTCTCATTGTAGGTGATGCCAAAACCGTGAGAGAAATACAGTGCCTTTCCTGCGGTAAGTTTCTTCTTAATAGTGGGCCACATAGCCATCTGACCTGCGTCTGACAGTAAGTACTGGATGATCGTGGCCTTTTCCGCGGCTTCTTCAATCTCAAAGAGAGTTTCGCCAGGCACCCATCCGTCCTCGATGGCCTTGTCCCAGGTTTTGGAGTTTTTGCGTTGGCCAATGATCACATTGAAGCCGTTGTCGCGCAAGTTGAGCGACTGGCCGGGGCCTTGTACCCCATACCCGATGATGGCAATGGTTTCGTCTTTGAGTACTTCGCGGGCTTTTTCCAAAGGAAATTCCTCGCGGGTAACCACGTTTTCCTCTACTCCGCCAAAATTGAGTCGTGCCATGACGTTCTTCGTTAAAGTTGTATTGATGTCT
>JBCBHI010000601.1:0-3857 GCA_038525885.1 Bacteroidota bacterium | reverse complement strand
TCTGCCGGGGCCGCTATGGCCGCAGTAATGATGGCTACTTATCCGGATGTATTCGCTTCAGGCGCGATCAATGCAGGACTGCCCTACAAGGCAGCCACTTCGTTGATTTCTGCTTTCTCGGCCATGAATCCTGGCAATAACCAATCGCCCAACCAATGGGGTAATCTGGTGCGCAATGCCTATAGCCATTCGGGAGACTATCCTAGGGTGGCGATTCTGCACGGCACTTCGGACTTTACGGTGAACAATGCCAATGCCACGGAGCTAGTAGACCAGTGGACGAATGTGCTAGGCATTGACCAAACCGCGGATGCGGATGATGCTTCCTTTGAGGGGAATGGTGCGGTACGCCGCCGAGACTATGAGGACGGCAGCGGCAATACGCTGGTGGTTCGGTATGACTTCAACGGAATGGGCCACGCTATTGCCATTGACCCGGGCAGCGGTGCCACCCAAGGAGGTAACTCGGGTTCGTTTACAGCGGATGTCAACTTCTTTTCCTCCTACTGGTCGGCGGAATTCTTTGGGCTAACGGGCAGTACGCCACCGGGCGGTGGTGGAGGGGGCAGTACTCCCATTGCTACGCCCACCAACTTAGCGGCCATTGCCCAAGGAGAGGATGCGATAGACCTGAGCTGGACGGACAATGCGAGCAATGAAACGGCCTACCGGGTGGAACGTTCTGCGAACGGCAGCGGTCCTTTTGCCACCATTGCCAACCTGGGTGCCAATGCCAGTAGCTATTCGGATACTGGCCTGATGGCTAGCACAACGTACTTCTACCGGGTGGTAGCCAGCAATGGTACTGACCCGGAAGGAATAAGTGCGGTGGCCTCTGAGACTACGAATGCCGCCGCCGGTGGTGGTGGAGGCGGAGGTGGTGGTGCTACCATCACTATAGAACAAACCAGCGGCCCCTGGCGGCTAGGGTTTCTGAGCACCGATGACTTTGGGCAGTCCTTTACAGCCACGGCGGATGGCCTGCTGAATCAGGTAGATTTCTTACTGGCAGCCAGCACTAGCAACAGTACGTTGCACATGTATGCAGGCAATACGGTGAGTGGCACACCCATCTACTCACAGACTGGAGTGAGCACGGGGTCCGGGTGGCAGTCCATCGCTTTAAGTACTCCTTTGGCCGTGGTCAACGGGCAGGTATACACGGTGCAGCTCACCAACAGCAGCGTGAAGTATACCAGCAGCAATGCCTACAGCGGCGGTAGCTATTGGTACAACTCCATCAACTATACGGTATTCGATGGGGCTTTCCGAGTGTACATCGAGACCAATGCTGCGCGCCCGGGTTTGAACACCTCTGAGTTCGGAGAGGCGTTGGCCTTTCAGGTGTATCCCAACCCAGCTACGGACAGGATCCGCCTCGGTGGGCTGGAGCAGGCCCATTCGATTCTTCTGCTAGATGCTTTGGGTCGGCAGGTGATGAAGGTAACCCCGGAGGAAAGCACCACAGAAATGCAGGTGAGTCATCTGCGGCCGGGTATCTACTGGTTACAAGTCCACCAAGGGACGCAGGTGCTTAGCCAGCGCATCGCCATTCACTGATCCTTAATCGACCGGACCTGTGGCAAAGGCTACGGGTCCACTTTCACCTAAATCCTATCCTACACATGAAAAAGCTACTCTTATGGGGCAGCATGGCCTTGCTATGGGCCTGCACCCCAGACGACGCCCCTCTGCCGGAGTCTGTACAGGCAGAGACTCCCCAGATAACCCAAGAGTCTACCCCAAAAGGGGTGCAAATGCGTGTTTCCAGCAGTTCACGGTTGAGCAATCATTTCCAAAACTGGCTTAGTGCGAATGGCTATGGCTCAGACGACTTTGCCAATGGCCCCAGCTATGGTGGCCGGAGCAGCAGCAGTGATCCGGTAAATCAACAACCCGTGATTTTCATCCATGGCAATAGCGATGATGCTACGGGCTGGGATGAATCCATTGATTATTTCAGGAACAACGGATACCGCACCAGCGAGCTATATGCCATCACCTGGGGCCCAGCCGATGCCAGCCAGGCTGCCAACCAATACCATAGCTACGCCTACCTTACCCGGGTACGGAGGTTCATACAAGCGGTGAAGGCCTATACTGGGGCCAGCAAGGTGGATGTAATTGGGCATAGCATGGGCGTTACTTTAGGCCGCAAGGCCATCAAGGGCGGTACGGCCTATGATGCCGCAGTGGGAGGCAACTACAACTTAGGCAGCCGCCTGAGTTTCGTGGATACCTTTGTGGGTATTGCGGGTGGGAACCGTGGACTCACGGCATGTTATTATGCATCCGGCAGTGCTACCTGCAGCGACCGCAATGGGTTCTACCCCGGCTATATTTATTGGGGTACCGGACCTTACAATGTATCGGACCTACTGACGGGCCTCAATAATGATCCCAATAAGGAAGGTAGCTATGTATACAGCATATGGTCCACCGCAGACCAGATCATTGGCTATGGCTGCATTGTATACGGGCAGAATACCTGCCGCATCCCTGGGCAGAATGGAGAGCGTGCCTTCTACTCGGCACCCTACGGGCACTTTGGAGTCAAGGACCTCACAGGGTACTATCAGCTACGAATGGTGAGGGACCATCAGACGAATTAAGTGATCGTGCCGATCCAAGGTGCTTCTTGATGCCTTGGTGCTAAAACACCTACCAAGGCAAATAAGGCACTACGAAATTAATGTCAGATTAGGGGGTGGAGTCTGGAACGTTTCGTTCTCCTCTGCCCCCTTTTATCCATTGAGGTTGCAAACCTAGCCTTTGCCAGGCCCTTCCCAGTGAGTAAGAAACCAAGAGAAGGTTTCAGCTAGGATTATGAAGCGAGGTTCGTATCAATAGTGCTTGTAAAAAGCAGTGTAGAACTTATCCCAGCGGAAGTTCACGCCGGGATCTTCCTTTTCCTTACGGGCGGGCTTTCCGGGTATCTCCAGGCGGTCTACCCATTCGTGGCTGATGATTTGGTCCGGGGTGATGTTGTGCTCCTTGCAGACCATGGCATACCACCAGCCACCCGCCTCGTATTGAGCATCCGTGAAGATGTTGTTGCCCGGCGCTGGTTGCTTCATGGCTCGAACAAAGGAATCCCAGTTGTGGTCTCCGGGTACTAAAAACTCAGCCCCGATACTGGTGCTGTTGTGGTTGAGTGCCTGACCAATAGAGCGACGGGTGTCCCGCATCCGCACGATAGTACCATCCGGGTAAAAAAGGGCGTGGGCCCCAATACCTTTTTGTTCGAAGAATTCAAAAGCATCTACGCCACCAATCTTTTCGCCAGCAGCATGCACTACCGCAAACTTAGGGGTGATGGGCCTGCCGCCTTGGGCATTGCCTTTCCAGACTTGATTCATGTTATGTGGGGTTAAGTTATTCGGAGATAAGTAGACAAAAGATAAGGAATTTTGTCATCTGCTTATTTACCATGCTGTGCGACATCAGTGGTTAGACGACGTCAAGTCGACTGGGCGTCCCCGTCCCACCACAAGACCATCTCTTCATTTTGTGTGATGTCAAACGGCACTAGGTCTATTCGGGAGGAAGCAAAAATCCTTCAAAGTCCAATTCCATAAGTTTCACCGTAATCAATTGATAACTAATAACTTATAACTCACAACTAATAACTAAAACAGAATAGTCCACATACCTAATTTGCTAGATTTTCACTATCCTAGAAGTCACTCATCCTACCTTCGATTATCCTTTTTCACACATCAGAAAACCACACATGAAAAAGATGAAAGGAAAAGTAGTGCTGATTACGGGTGGTGCTAACGGACTAGGTATGTGGACTATTCTGTTTTAGTTATTAGTTGTGAGTTATAAGTTATTAGTTATCAATTGATTACGGT
>JBCBHI010000600.1:0-3860 GCA_038525885.1 Bacteroidota bacterium | reverse complement strand
CAGTATGGGATTTTTTTCTTGGAATTCCCGCCCATCGTGAAGGACGGCGTTCCTTTCATCAACAGCACGCCTCAGCTATTCCCTCCCTTGGCAGACTACGCGTGTATCAACCGTCCCTTCTATTTTGATTTTGCAGGGTCTGATCCTGATGGAGACTCCTTAGTCTACAGCCTCAATCACCCACTCAACTCCTCCTTATTTGAGCCCGTACCCGCACCTACCCCGCCTCCGCACCCCTTGGTCACCTTTGTGTTCGGTTTGTCAGGCAACAACCCCATTCCTGCCGATCCTGGAAAGGGGCTGGCCATAACCAACGATGGTTTTTTGACCGTGACGCCTAACCAGGCCGGCCTGTTCGTATTCTCCGTCAAGGTGGAAGAATTTAGAGGTGGGGAGAAGATTGGCGAAGTCCAGCGGGACTTTCAGATGTTGGTGCTGGATGATTGCGCCCCGGCCATTCCTCCCAAAATTGTGGCCAACCTGCCCGACGGCCAGCCTTACATTCCCGGTGATACCGTAGTGCTGAATTTTGATGATCCACGGTGTATCAATTTCTACATCACCGATCAGGAGGCTTTCAGCAACGTGAAAATTGATATCCAGCCGGTAAATTTTGAAACCGACGAAAACATCACCGCTCTGGCTACACCCGCCTCGGGTTCTTTGATAGTGCCGGGCGACTCTCTCAGTGTGGAGTTCTGCCTGCCCCAATGCCCGTATACGGACGATGGCTTCTTTATCCTGGACATTGTGGCCTTTGATGACGCCTGCGCCAAACCGCTTACCGATTCGGTCAGGATGTTTTTCTTGTTGGGCGTGTTTGATAACGAGAGCCCCTTGGTCACCATAGATGCTCCGCAGGACACCCTCATCGCTCAGTTTGACAACACCCTCACCTTTAATGTAACCGGTAGCGACCCTGACGGAGATACCCTGGATCTGTTTGTGATCGAACCCGAATGGGGATTTGAAAGGGTGATGATGGAATTTGACCCTGCTACGGGCATAGGCACGGTGACTAGTCAATTCAACTGGACGCTGGACTGCGATACCGTCCGGCTGGGCAATCAGGACATCTATCCGCTGAGCTTTGTGGTGGAGGACCGGGATTTTTGTGAGATCAACAGTGGTGATACCGTGGAGACGGTAATCCGGGTGATACCGATAGATAACCAAGCTCCCGTGTTAACTACCGAGTTCATCGGCACTGAGGTGCGGCAGGAAGATGAAATCTATGTGCTGGAGTTTGGCGAATCCTTCACCATACGGGCGCGAGGAAGGGATGCCGATGTGGACGACATTACGCTCAGTTTGTCCAATGCCGAAAGTGAAGAATTGACCTTGTACCAGTTCGATTGGTCTGGAGATGTGCGTGCCCGCGGCGAAGTAAGTGGCGACCTCTCCTGGACGGCCAACTGCAATTTCTTATTACCCGGGCAAACTGAAATTGGGCCCTTCACGCTGGAGTTTGTGCTTCAGGACGAGTTCTGTATTTTCCCTGAAAACGACACCCTGCAACTCGAGTTTTTGGCCCGGGATAAGCCAGCCCCTGCGCTGGAATTTGAGGTGACCAATGCCTTCACTCCCAACGGAGACGAATACAACCAGACCTTCTCGATCCCGGATTTGCCTACAGACAATTGTTTTGGCAGGTACCAGGGCGTCACGGTGTTCAACCGCTGGGGTAAGCCCGTATTCGAGAGCCAACAGCGTGACTTCGAATGGGACGGCTCCGGTGAGCCCGATGGGGTGTACTACTGGATCATCCGGTATACCGGAGATATTAGCTTCAAGGGCTGGGTAGCCCTGCTTCGGTAGCGTACCTTCGCCCCATGTACTCGAAGGAAGAGGCCTCGAAACTGCGGCATGAGTTCTGGACTAAGTTTGGTGGGATGATGGTGCACCGCCGGTCCTCAGAGGGCCTGCGCGTCAACTGGGTGAACTACAAAACGGGCATTCGCCATCTCTTTTTCAGGACCCAGGTAGACAACAGTCGGGCCTACATCGGCATCGAGATCCATCACCCGGATGACGATATCCGGGAACTCTTTTGGGAGCAGCTATTAGAGCTAAAAACCTACCTGCACGGCTTGCTAGGAGAGGAGTGGACCTGGGACGACCTCCATTTCAATGACTTGGGTCGGCCCATTGGGCGGGTATTTGCTACGCTGGATGGAGTGAGTGTTTTTCGGCAAGAAACCTGGCCGGAGATCATGCAATTTTTCACGCCACGGCTGGTAGCCATGGACGAGTTTTGGAGCGATGCCCGCTACACCTTCCTGCCCCTAAACGAATAAAAAACTATCCCAAAATTCTCCCCGAATGCTCCAGGTTTTGGTAGTTTTAAGGATGCCCACCCGCTATCAAAACTAGCTGAGTTATGCCTTGGAATGCTGGCTACAAAGGCCCTGTACCGGATGACAACCCAACCCAGGCGCACACCTTTCCTGAAATTGTAACTACGGTAGAGTGGTACCGGGATTTCTTTCAGAAGCAGAACCATCCTTTGGGTTACTTTGCCGCTCTGTACGCCAAGGTGTCTCGGGAAATAGAAGAATACCTGGACCAGGGTAAGTTTCAGAACCCTGAGCTGTTCACCAAGATGGATCTGCTGTTTGTGACGCGCTATCTGCAAGCGATGGATGCCTACTTGCACGGCAAGGAGACCACGCTGGTATGGAAGGTGGCTATTCGCGGGGCGGAAAAGGCCAGGCCCACGGTACTTCAACATTTGCTAGCGGCGCTCAATGCCCACGTGAATCTGGACTTGCCTGCTGCGTCTGCCCAAGCCGCTCCCGGTGCCCTCATCGATGATTTTGAGCAGGATTTTATGACGGTAAACGCCATTCTGTACAGCATGATGGAGCGGGTACAAACGGACTTAGGTGAGGTATTTAAGCCGCTGAAACACTGGAATCGCTGGGTAGGCAATATGGACGATAAGGTACTCAAGGTGGGGCTGTACGGGGCCCGGAGCCTGGCCTGGAAGCAGGCCGAACAATTTGCCCACAGCAACGCCAAGGACTTTGCTCGCCTGCTCAATCATCTGGATATCCGGTTTGAGGAAATCGGTCGGGCCATCATTCGGCCCAAGCGCTGGTGGGTGCGGCTGGGCATGCGGTGGGTACGCAGCGGAGAGGTAGGTACCGTAGCCGACAGGATTGGTTTTTTGGCCCATGACTAAGAGTTTGGAGCTTACCTTAGGGGTGTGCTGCTCAGCGATGATTTTTATTCAGAATTGATAATTGACTATGCTAAGATTCTTGATCCTAGGGATGTTACTTCTCCCCTCCTTTGCCCTTTTCTCACAGAAAATAGTAATCGAATATGATGAGTCTGGTACCCTGGAATACGTACCCGCTGGCCAAAGCCGCATTGGGCACCAAGGGCAAGCCGTGGGATGGGAGATGCCTACTACCGAGTGGGTAGATGTTGAGGGGAATGCGATCTCTACTGAGGATTGGGAAGGGAAAACTGTCGTGCTCAACTTCTGGTGGGTAGGGTGTACCGGCTGTGCTCAGGAGGAACCCTACCTGGCCCAGCTCACTGAGCGTTATGCAGAAAATGAAGACGTCCTGTTTGTAAGTATCTGCGCCAGCAAACCCGGAAAAATTCGGAGATACCTCAAGGAGCATGAAAACTGGGGCTACCGCATCATTAGCTCCAATTTCAAGGCAGTTGCAGAGAACTACAAGGTGAGGACGACTCCCACGCACTGGATCGTTAGAGATGGGAAACTGTCCCAAAGTGTGATCGGGGTGATCCGAAACGAGGAGGTGTTAGATTGGTTTGTGGCTCAGATTGGAGAGTAGTTTTCGCTCTCTCCCCACCCACACATATAGCGGACGGTTTAAACCGTC
>JBCBHI010000599.1:0-3862 GCA_038525885.1 Bacteroidota bacterium | reverse complement strand
CTTTATCACGATTGATGAGGATTTCACGTGAAAGCCTCATCAATCGTGATAAAGGGGAGCCGGAAAGGTATCGTGGTCATCCCTTCCACATCGGGCAGGCCGCCATCCAGCGCATCGCCTAGGCTGCCTGCCGGTACCCGGCTGTTGTAGGTGACCGATTCAATATCAGGATGCTTGGTTACCTCTTGTCGGAAGGTTTCAGAACGGGAGCGCAAAGCACCGGGAAGACGAAAATGCACGATGTGGTCTCGGCGGAAGCCCGTCTCAAACTCATCGATGTAGGAGAATTGCCGATTGATGACCCCCAGGCTAATCAATAAACCAATGGCCACTACATATTGGAACCCCACCAGTACCGAGCGGTAATCGTATTTGCCAGCTGGGGCTTCTCTTCTACTGCGCAACAAACTCCCGATCTGGACGCGGGAGAGGTACAAAGCAGGGTATACCCCACTGAGTAGCCACATACTACCCAGTAGCAAGGTAAAACCCACCCAAACGGATCCCATCTGCGTAAGCCCGGTGGTGAGATCCCGGTCCACAAAAGTTTCCCAGGTTTCTATTGTCAGCGCTACAATACCGGCTGCCAGTATGGTAGCTGAGGATAGCATTAGGAAAGTTTCGACCATAAACTGCCCAAGCAGCTGGCGACGATGTGCTCCGTTTACCTTGCGTACGGCCATTTCGCGCCAGCGACGGCGAAACCGAGCGGTGGCCAGGTTTATGTAATTGACACAGGCCACTATACCGATGAGCAACCCTATGGCCATGAAAATCTGGATTTGCTGTAGGTCACCGGCTACCCCCAGTACCCCGTTGTGTCCTGCATCCAGATGGATATCCGTTAGTTTTTGAAAATACAGCTTGTACAGCTCACTGGCGGCTGCGGTCTCTCCCGGGCTTTGGTGCTCATCAATAAACTCCTTCATGCCGGCCTCAATACCTGCATACCCGTTGGGCAAATGCAGGTAGGTGAAGAAGTTGTAGTCTCCCATAATTTCCTGCTGAAAGCGAGGGGGTTGCAAAGCTTCTAAGTAGGAGAGGGGGGCTAAGTAGTTGAACTGCAAGTGCTGCTGCCGGGGCATATCCTCAATCACTGCCGTTACCGTAAAGGAGAGGGTGGTATCCAGGTCTGAAAAATCCACCAGAGTTCCCACGATAGACTGCTGCTCCCAGTCGGGCCCAAAGAGGGCCTCGGCCTTGGAGGTAGTTACCACCAAAGAATGTGGATTCTCCAAAGCCTTTTCAGGATCTCCTTGTATGAATTCGGTCTCGAAAAAGTCAAAAAACGTAGCATCAACTGCCGCGGTTTGCTGACCGTTGAGCACTTGGTCACCTACCGCAAGCGTAGGGAAGTTCCAAGGATAAATACGGACCATACCGGCCACTTCGCCAAATTCTTCTGCCAAGGTAGGACCCAGCCTGGGGGCGGAGGCCTCAAAGTGCCGGGTAAGTTCCCCACTGGGGTTGAACTGCTGAGTCGAAATGCGGTATGTTTCGTCAGCATGCGGGTGCTGCTTGTCGTAGCTAGTCTCATGAGCTACGTAGAGCCAGAGCAAGGCTATGGCCACCAGGGCCAAGGTATAGCCCAGTAGGTTGACTAGCGCACTTTGTCGGTGATGCTGAATCTGCCTCCAGGCAGTATGCAGGTGTGAGGTAAGCATAAAGTTGTTGTTGCGGTGAAACCATGCGGGCTTTCTAACCAGGCTAGGGCGGCACAGCCGAATGGCCTGTACGGCATACCACCACCGGGATCGTGCTACCGTTCGCTGGCCAAGCTGCTGGTAGAACTCTTCGGTCAGATCACCCATAATATCCTCCTGGATCTCCGGTAGGAGGATGCTTTCCAGAAGAGAGGTGATGAATCGCGGGGGCTTGGGTGTCATCCGAGGGCGGGGTTAGGTATAGCATCCCACATCTGATTGCGTACGTCACGAGCGGCTCGCAGGCTACTCATACCCGCTTGGGTTACCTTGAAGTAGCGCTTACGCTTTCCACCACGGGTGGGGGTAGCCTCGCCCATTTCAGATTCCAGGTATCCCTTAGTCTCCAGGCGCTTGAGTGCACTTTGCATCGCACCTATGCTCACCTTACGGCCGGTCCGGTCTGTTATTTCTTCCCGGATAGTGACCCCGTAAGCATCGTCACCCAAAATGGCGACGGCTAGCAATACAATTTCCTCGAATTCTCCCAGTCCTTGCTGACTCATATATTTTTATTAAGTTCCTAAATGTAGTTTAAATAAAATCAGATTGTCAAGGCTGAGTTGGAAATTATATTCCTAAATGTAGTTTTAATCAATAAGAGGTCATCTTCACATTGGAGTGTTCATGGTTATAGCCCTTTAAGACTATAATGTGTGTTTATAGCTTTAGAGGGCTATAATTAGCCTTGTTGAAGTTTTGGAGGACTGTTGATTTTGACCTTCGTTTTACTAGGACTATATCAAGCTGTTGGTTTCCTATTAGCGGCGAAATCCATTCTACGATTCAAAGAAGGGGAAGATATTCGTACCGAGTACGTACTGGTGGGCACTATGCTTAGTTTTGCAATTGCGATAGGGGTAGGAATAGTTATTACTAGATTGGTAGGATCTTTCCCTCTACCTGCAACCCATTAAATTTTGTAACTAATCAAATTTCAAGGCGGCAAACCCCTTCAACTGATGCTCCGTCATAATCGTCATGGCCGAGTAGGAGGGAGTTACATATTCATTCAAGTCCTCAAAATTATACCCACGATACGTTACAGACTGCCCACACACAAAGAATTTCATCCCAGCTTCCGTCAAGGCTTTGAAGTACTCAAGGTTAGGATTGTCCACGCCATGGTTCTCCTTATAAGTAGCATTATCTAGCACGATGCTGGTTGCGCCACCATGGAATACTGCCACTACTTCCAGATTCTCTAAAGGAATGCCTCCGGCAACGTGTAAGTTGATCAGGCGGGCCAGGTTGTGCAACCCGGGATTGACCTTGGCGGGATCTTGCGCCCCGGCACTTACATCCACCACAATCTTATAGTCCAGATTGCTATTGGGGTGATATACCTCCTCAGGCATTTCGAAGATGCCTCCCAGGTCAGGTACGCCCGGGCTAATCCGTTCTTGAGCTAGCAAAGGGGTTGAAATAAGGAACAGGGCAATCAAAAGGAATTTATGGGCTTTCATAGGTTAGGATTAACGTAGTAGGGATTTCCAAAATATCTTTCACTTCCCGCCATTCGGTGAGGCCCGGAATTTTTTCAAAATCCTTGCGCCACCCTATTCGGGAAATGACATACGCATTAGGATGAGCCGTGAGAAAAGCTTCTAACTCAGCTACCGAATGGGTACCGGGTACGGGTTCATCCAGATGAAAAATGTATGCCGGATTCATGACCCGGTAATAGACCATTGGCCTTTCCGTATCCATGTCAGGTAAAGTTCTGGCCACCGGATTCCAAGCGTCCATTTGGGGATAGAATCCCACGTAGATGTACAGGATGGTAAGGATACCGCCGATGGAAAGCGCCAAAAGACTCTTCCGTACTTGGCTACGCCAAAGGTAGGCTGCCATAGCAGCTAGCGGCAGAATGAGCAGACCCCAAGCATAAGGAGCAATCGACGATAGAGTTTTGTCGGCCTGTAGGGCAAAATAGCCGCCTACTGGGAACAAAATGGCAATGATCAGAAAGGCGGCCAGGGAAGTGTTCCACCGCTTAGGGGGCTTACTGAAGCTTTGGTTCAGGAAGAAGCCTAGCATCAGAGCCAAATACGGGTAAGCGGGTACCGTATAGTTGGGCAAATAAGTTTGCGAGAACACAAAGAACCCCATGATCACCCCGGCAGCTACCAAGCAAAGCCTCAATACGGGAGATTTAT
>JBCBHI010000598.1:0-3862 GCA_038525885.1 Bacteroidota bacterium | reverse complement strand
ATAATTTTCGAAGGTAGAGGCAATCTCCCGCGCCTCGTTGAGTTTCTCTTTGCTCTGTTCGTATAGCCCCCTATCAAACAGCACCTCCGCCTCGTTGATGGAGTACTTCAGCATAGAGGTGAGCTTCTTGGTACTGTGCAGGTCTACCAAGCTACCGATGGTGAGGTGGTGCAGTGCCTCCAGCCGACTAGGGTACTTCACCAGAAACTCAGGGTCATCTATTTGGGCCATGACCTCATTCTCCTGATACTCCTCCTGTGCACGCAGTGCATCAAAAAGGACCATAAAGGAGTCCAAATAACCTTTGGATTCGCGAGCCAGGCTGAGATAAAAAAATCGTTTTTCTCGCTCATTCATGGAGCGCACCAAAGCATGTACCGCAAGCGCTTGCTTTTTCATGTAGAAAGGTCGAAAGTGGTAGACCAAAGATAACCAACCCTACTCCTGTCCACCAAGTGACCTAGAAAGGATTGCCTGCGGTATGCGCTCCGGGTTGGCTAACCCGAAAAGACAAACTCTGATACAGATTACTCAACCATGCCGCCAGCATACTCAAAAGATTACCACAGGCTAGTGGTTGATTCAATGTTTTTTAACATTTGACCTATTATTCAACCAGTGATATTCCACCTTGCAACCTGTCATGTACGTCATTCAGGCAACCCAACCCGGGAGCCAAATGGATCAGGTCATTTACATGAAAAAATAAGCATTACGGAGTGGCGAGTTCTAAGGCCGCTCAAATACCATAAAAAAAGAACTCAACTATTTTAACAGATTACCATCATGAAAAAACAGTTTTTACTAGCTAGTATTATCTTCTTGGGGCTGGTGACGGCGGCTCAAGCTCAATTTTCTAACGGTACCGGCGGCGCGCTGTACCACCTCAATAATGTGTCTATCAATACCCAAGAAAAACTGGGTAAGTTGACCCTCAAGGGAAACTTCACTAGCTGGACAGAAGGCACACACAACACGTGGCAGGCTACTTCCTACGAGGGTGTGGACACGTGGCGCAGCCCTTTCCTTTCTCACCGTAGAGCTACCGGAACCTACAGCTCCCCAGGAGCGGTAACCGACGGCTATAACCTAAGTGTGTATGACGTGTGGGGACACACCGGAACCGGTTTTGCCCGCGGTGCCCAGATCCAATTTCAGGTAGACGGAACTCCCGACGCCACTAGTGGTGCTATGCCCACGGCCATCATGCTGCGCACCGTAAACGACAATGGTGCGATTGGCAACCGCTTGACAGTAAAAGCGGACGGCGAAGTGTGGATTGGTGGCGCGGCTTACAATGACCGCCATCTACTCTCGGTAGCCGGTAAGGCCCGCGCAGGAGCTTTTGAAGTGAGTGAGGTATCTACCTGGATGGACCGCGTATTTTACGATGACTACCCGTTGCGTCCACTGAATGAAGTAAACACCTTCATTGAGTTGAACGGCCACTTGCCTGACGTACCTAGCGAAGCCGAGGTTATGGAAAATGGCTACTCGCTGAGCGAAATGGACGCGAACTTGCTGCGCAAAATTGAAGAGCTTACCCTATACATGATTGAGCATGAAGAGCGCTTGGAATCTTTGGAAACCGAGAACGCCAACTTGAAAGCAGAAAACGAGGCCCTCCGTTCGCAATTGGATCAGTAAGCATCCTGATATCTGACATCAACCTAACCTGGGTGAAGCCATTTCACTCAGGTTTTTTTATTCCTTACTCACAGTAGCTACCAGGGCCGCCCACTCCGCAGAATCTTCTATGTTCAGGCCAAGGTCAAAGGCCAGGGTCTTAAAATCTACCGCCTCACCGGTAAGCATTTTGTAGCGTTTGCCTAGCTGCTGCCATTTCCGTACGGGTAAGGCTCGCTGTTGCGAAACCAAGTAAAACCGCTGGTCTATTTTCAACGCTTCAATCCGGTAGGTTTGGTTGGTTTGCCGATCAAACTCCTCTCGATTCGTCGGGTGAATCAGCGTATAATATCCCCGTACCAAACTCACCGGGCCCTCCCAAAGCAGCTCAGCAAACTGCCCCTCCTGCAGCGGCTCACTCAAAAAATGGCGGGTATTTACAAACCTCCGGGCCGTATCCGTACCGGGGTACAAGGTAAACTCCACCACCAAGTCCCCATCCAGCTGCTTTTCCTCCCCGTTGAGCACCATCACAAAGGCATTGTGATATACGCTGAACTTAGCCTCAGCCACCTTTTGCTTTTCCTGCTGAAAAGTAAAGGTGAAATTCATAGGCTGCCAGGTATCCAACAAGTAGGGGCTCCCCTCCACCTTGGCGGTCCGCAGAGACCGTTGGCCATCCGACAAGCTCTGTGGTGGAGCAGCATACTGACTAGGAGCATTTACACTGTTGCCAATGGGTAAGTCTACTTGGGCGTAGAGCCCTCCAGCAAGGCACAGCAGGAGAATGGTGAGGTGGGCTTTCATCAGGATTCGTGGTTTTTGGGTATGATCAATTTACTGATTTTGGGAGAGAAATGGAACTAGGTTTAGGAGAATGATCTACTTAACGAAGAGCACCAGTACGGCACGAAATGAGCCGGGTGTCTGCCTTGGTTTAATTTTCAGATACACCGCCTGGCGGCGCTCATTAATATAGCTTGTCTGGGGAAATTTTTCCGGGTGGGGAAAATGACGTTGCATTGAGGTAAGGAGTGACGAATAAAAATGTGGCAAAAGAGCACCTAAAAAATTAAGTTTGGAGAATGGAGTTAGGAGTAGAATCGACAAAATCAAAGATTGGCGTATTTTCGTTCTTTTCAGGTGCTGGATTTTTGGATTTGGGGTTTGAAATGACTCAAGGGTATGCAAGTTTACTTGTAAATGAGTACCATGAGCCTTTCATGGACATCTATAAGTCTTCAAGAAGAAGATTGGCCATTAAACAACCTACCTTTGGCCATAGCACTCGTAGCATTGCCAGTTACTTGGATACAAGAGAGGCTGCATTACTAAAAGATAAGGTAAATGAAGCTAGAAACACTCATGACTTCATCTGCTTTATTGGAGGCCCTCCTTGCCCTGATTTCTCTGTAGGAGGAAAGAATAAAGGTTCCGACGGCGAAAACGGAAAATTGTCAGGAACCTACATTGAATTAATAATTAGAAACAGTCCCGATCTGTTCTTATTTGAGAATGTAAAGGGCCTTTACAGAACCAAAAAGCATAAAGCCTTCTTTAATTCTCTGAAAGAACAACTAGTTCAAAGTGGGTATCATCTTACTGAAAAGTTAATTAACGCTATAGAATATGGGGCTCCACAAGACCGTGAACGAATCATCCTAATTGGTGTAAAAAACAGTTTACTATATGACCATGGTATAAATCCAAATACCAGTTCACAATTAATAGGTTTCCCGTGGGAGGCTAGAACTCAGTACAGAGCCGAAGAGATATTTGCTCTCGATTGGCCGACTCAAGAGCCCTTCGCAGAAGGTTCAGTGAAAGTAATCCCACCAGATCTTATCCCGGAATTGACTGTTGAACATTGGTTTCAAAAAAACGAAGTCATTAATCATCCCAATGCACAACATTTTTTCAAACCCAGAGCTGGCCTATCCAAATTTCAATCGATTGACGAGGGAGATGACCTTAAAAAATCCTACAAGAGGCTTCATCGTTGGCGTTTCTCTCCCACCGCTGCCTACGGAAACAATGAGGTTCATGTACATCCCTACAAAGCTCGAAGAATTTCTGTAGCTGATGCTTTAGCGATTCAATCCCTACCTAAAGAATTTGTCATTCCTGAGCATATTTCACTTTCCAATATGTTTAAAACCATTGGAAACGGAGTGCCTTTTCTAGCTGCCCGGGGATTAGCTGAGACCCTGCAGGATTATCTAGAGAAAATCAGAAC
>JBCBHI010000597.1:0-3868 GCA_038525885.1 Bacteroidota bacterium | reverse complement strand
TTGCAGGTGATGTCACTTTTACCCAAAACCAACTGCTACAAAATGGTGTCGGAGCCATCCATCAGGATTTCAAGGCTTCGCGTGACACAATGGGTAAAATTCGGAGTTATGCCGCGCAACATGAAATGGTATACCTACCTACCCATGATCCACAGAGTTTGGATCGCTTGCTCAATCTTACCTCACTTCCTGTATATGACGAGGTGCCCCAAGCTGTTGCTACTTATTGAGACCAAAATATGATGTGAGGGCTCTCTGGACGGCTACCTTACCCCTCTATGGCCTATGTTACTACTTACCCAAGCAGAGGTTCAATATTCCATTCTTCAAGCTGGAAATAACCAACAGTACACATAGTCCCATCCTCTAATCCTACCATTAGTTCCACTTAGTCTGTAAAAGAGCCAAAACACCTTGATCATCTCCACGGGAGATCCGGTGCAGGTACCCTTGCTCATGCGTGAACGCCTCACTAACAATCTGCCCAGAAGTATTCATTTCTTGCTTAAAGAGGACATCAAGGTATGTAATAGCGTTTTGGTTGAGGAAGTCCCAGGGCAGAGCTTCCAGTGCCCACAGTGGATATAGCAAATTATTTACATGCCCATACTGATCTAAATCATGCCAATGCACGGGGCCTTGCCAGCGGTATCGTGGTGGTTCCGTAGGTCTGATTTTCGACTTGGCCAGAATACCTTGCGCGGGAGAGGCTGGCAGGCTGAACAAGAAAGCGGGCAACGAGATCACCTTACGCTCAGTAAGGGATACTACCAGCCAGGAGGAAGCCGCTGTAACCAACGCCTCTCCCTGAGCATCCTGTAGCTGGAAATCGCGGTATTGGTATAGTTTGTCACGCCCAGAAGGCCAAGTGATTTCTTGCACGGTGTCGCCCCAAGTGGGCAAACGATGGACATGTAGAGTGAGACGGGAGAGGAACCAAGCCAGCCCCTGCGCCTGCAGTTGGTCTACGGACACGCCCAATTCAATGGCATGGTGCCAAGCAGCATCCTGCAAGAAGCCTTGCAGAGCAGATATTTTAAGACGATTATGCTGGTCTACCTGATGGGAGGCAATCTGGAAAACGTACTGCTGCTTCATGAAGCAAAGATGGAGAATTCGGAGTTGAGAGATAATATGCACCGAAGGAAACGGCTAGGGTGATCATGCCATTCTTTCAAAACACCATCAACCCAGAGCTTTAATTTGGAAAACTATATTTTACGATAATTACTTTTTGTGATGTTTTATTTTGTTTTTAACCGAATATTCATAACTTCATATCAATGACGAGAGCGGCACGTCTTGCGAGGCGTCCACTACATGTGATCGGTTTTGGACCCGTAAGTCCTTAGCCACCCCAATTGCAGAGGCCCGGCATGTTCCGAGCCGACAGTTGAACCCTTATCGTTCTTCGGTACATCCCTAGGGAGTACCTGGTAACTCCCCGGCAGGTGATGATACATCTCCCGGGGAGTTTTTAGTTGGAGCCTATGTGGCCTTATACATCATTTATTTCACCCAAATCGAGAATCCATGAAATTTCACCCAAACGAACTATTCTTTCTATACAATGCCTCTTCTACTTATAGTCGCCAAACGCTGGCTTATGCTTATACACTCACCAAGCATGTACAGGTACATGACGTGAGGCAAGATCCGTTTACTACCACTATTTGGCGTGAAATTCTAACCCGGTTGGACTGTACAGCCAAGGACCTGCTCAACCGGGCTCACCGGGACTACCAGCGCACTATTGCCGGCGGCAACTATGACGAGGAGGCCTGGCTATACATTCTCATGCACAATCCTCACCTAATCCGGTATCCGATTGCCATCTTTGGCTCTAAAGCTGTACTCTGTAAGTCTCCTACGGACATTCTGAAACTGCGGGATACTAAGCTTAGGGTGGAGCCTCTCGCAACCGTTTGAAAAGCCAAGATTTGCTAGTGGCTTCGGTCATGAATCGTATCTTTGCCGCCTGAATTGAATACTCGCAAACCAAAGACGAAACGGGCATGCAAAAGATTTCCGTGATAGGTGCGGGTACGATGGGCAACGGGATTGCTCACGTATTCGCCCAAAATGATTACGAGGTTACCCTAATCGATATTTCGCAGGCAGCCTTGGACAAAGGCCTGGCTACCATTGGCAAAAACCTGGATCGGCAAGTCAATAAGGGTAAAATTGACGAGGCAAAGAAGACCGCCACTCTTGGTAATATCAGTACTGCTACTGAGTTGAGTGCGGCAGCAGCTTCAGACTTGGTAGTAGAGGCCGCAACGGAAAACGTTGATCTTAAACTGAAGATTTTCAAGCAATTGGCCGAGGTGACTCCTGCCGAGACTATCCTAGCGTCCAACACATCCTCCATCTCCATCACGAAAATTGCTGCCGTAACCGACCGACCTGACAAGGTGATTGGCATGCACTTTATGAATCCCGTACCGGTTATGAAACTGGTAGAGGTAATACGTGGCTACGATACTAGCGACGCGGTGCTAGCGTCTATCATGGACCTAAGCCGGAACCTAGGCAAGGTACCTGTGGAGGTAAACGACTACCCGGGTTTTGTGGCCAACCGGATTTTGATGCCCATGATCAACGAGGCCATCGAAACCTTGTATGAAGGTGTAGCCGGGGTAGAAGAAATAGATACGGTAATGAAACTGGGCATGGCCCACCCCATGGGACCTTTGCAGCTCGCAGATTTCATTGGCCTGGATGTATGCCTGGCGATCCTGAACGTGCTGCATGATGGTTTTGGCCGCCCCAAATACGCGCCAAATCCACTGTTGGTAAACATGGTAACGGCAGGGCACCTGGGAGTAAAATCTGGCCAAGGTTTTTATGACTACAGCCACGGTACTAAAGAACTCGTGCTCGCTCCTCAGTTCAAGAAATAAACGGAAGCAAAGTTCAAATGCTCCAAAGGCCGCCCACCAGGGTGGCCTTTTTTGTTTACCCCATTCATCCCCTCAGCCGCGATCTATCTCAAAGAAGGTGCCTAGCCGACCGCTTTTACCGATTCTTGTGAAAAGCCACAATCAATGCATCGCATTACTCTTCTCCTAGGTTTATTCATCGCGCTCATGGCAGCTTGTGAGGTCACCTCCCCGGTGGACTCCTTTCCAAGCTTCCCCACACTAGGACATCACCCAACAACTCCTGAAGTATTTGCCCCCTACCACATCAGTACGGCTCAGGTACAGCGTGACTTAGCGGTCTCCCCAGATAGCTCTTTGGTTTTGTACACGCTAGCCACACCTGACCGATCCTTTACGGTCATTATGGAAGTACGCCGCACTCAGGAAGGCTGGACATCCCCTCAAATAGCCTCCTTTTCAGGGAAGTATACGGACTTAGAACCGGCATTTTCTCCCAATGGGAAATGGCTCTATTTCTCGAGCAACCGACCTATTACCGGAGACTCCGCTAAGGACGTTGACATTTGGCGGGTAGCCCGGCTAGCCACAGGGTGGGGTACGCCAGAGAACTTGGGGGCCCAGGTCAACGGGCCAGGAGATGATTTCTACCCCTCGGTCGCAGCCAATGGCAACCTCTATTTCACCGGTTCCCGGCCAGATGCCCTCGGGCAGGAGGATATTTATCAAGCCATCTGGACGGATTCTGGGTATGCTACTCCTTCCCCGCTAGGGACTGGGGTAAATTCTGCTGGTTTCGAATTCAATGCATTCGTGGCCCCTGATGAATCCTACCTGATTTTTACTGGGTATAATCGGCAGGGTGGCTTAGGCAGCGGAGATTTATATATCAGTTTTCAAGAAGGAGCAGAATGGTCCCAGGCTATTTCATTGGTCCAGGCTATCAATAGCCCTGTCATGGACTATTGCCCGACAGTCTGGAACAG
>JBCBHI010000596.1:0-3870 GCA_038525885.1 Bacteroidota bacterium | reverse complement strand
TACTGATCTATAAAGCGCGCTGGGCTGATCCATCTGGCGAGAGTTAAAGGTGCATTGACCACATTAACAATTACGGTAAATGTGGGCGATGGTGACCAAATCCAATGAAAAAGGGACGATCCTAAGACCGTCCCTGGTTACTTTATCCTTTTTTGAAGAGTCTCTTAATCGTCCTTCAGGTGAGTAGCTGGATTAGCATAGGCCGCCCGTAGCGTGTGGTACCCAATAGTACCCCAGCAGAGCCCTAAGGATATAACAGCCGCCAAAACGAAGAGCCCCGCCCCCAACTGGATACGGTTGGGATACTGCGCCAGCCACTGCGTGCCAAAGTAGTAGGCCAGGGGCGCGGCCAGCACAAAGGCCAGTAGCACAATGAGGGTGAACTCCCGCCCAATACGGAACACCACATGGTTGACGGTAGCCCCCAGCACCTTGCGGATGCTCAGCTCCTTTTTGCGTTGGTTCACCACGTAGATCACCATAGCGAGCAAGCCCAGGCAGGCAATGATGATACCCAGCACACTGAAAATGGCAAATAGG
Source organism: Bacteroidota bacterium (assembly GCA_038525885.1). Lineage (GTDB taxonomy): Bacteria > Bacteroidota > Bacteroidia > Cytophagales > Cyclobacteriaceae > DMST01. The sequence goes on along the minus strand of JBCBHI010000596.1, from coordinate 3,330 downwards.
GTGAAGAACTGCTGCTCGGCCTGGTAGTAGGAGGCATATTCCTCCTCTATGAAGGAGAAGCTAAGCGGTATACCCTCCGTTTGGCTTTTCCAAAGGCGGTCCAGGGCCGTAATGGTGGCGCTGGTTTGGCTAGGATCCAGCCGCATGATCAGGTTGTCGGGGCTGGCCCGGTGCCCGGCATGGGTTTTCAGGTATACCAGCGGATGTACCGTGTTTTTCATGGACTGGTGGCGGATGTCCGGGGCAATGCCTACCACCTCCGCAGCATTGCCATCAAGTTCTATGGTTCCGCCTACCGTCTCCTCCCAGCCCATGGCCTGGAGGGCCGCTTGGTTCAGGATGACCTCCGCACGGCCCTCCCCGGCTTCTTGCCCGGGAGTAATATCACGACCTGCGACTAACTCCACCCCCAAAGTGCTGAAGAAGTGTTCGTCTATTGCCACCACATCTATCCCGTGAATCTGGTCTTCCTGCTGGCCGTTCCACCGCAGCCCCCAGGTGTTGTTGAACTGGCTGGGTAGCTGTTCGCCAGAAGTAGCCACCGAAACCACCCCCGGTAGCTCGGCTACCTGATTGCGCAAGGTGGAGAGGGTCTGCTGCATGGTACGGTCTTCCACAGGTACCAGCAGTAGGTGCTCTTCATCATACCCCAAGTCCCCGTCCATCAGGTGCCGAAACTGAGCGAAGACCATCACCGTGCTCATCAGGAGGAAAATGGAAAGGATAAACTGCGTAGTCACGAAGCCTTGGCGGAGGCGTACCCTCGTCTGTTTCACTTCGCCGCGCAGGGCCCGTAAGGGTGAGAAGCCCGCCATGGTCAATGCAGGATAGCTACCGGCCAGCAGCCCGGTAAGTAGCCAAATGATGCCAATGCCCCAGAGTGTAGTGGGTTGGTAGAGGAAGGACAAGGGTATGGCTAGCCCGGACACCTGCTGGAAGAAGGGCCAGAGTAGATGCACCGCGATGCCCGCTAGCAACAGGCTAATGGTGGTAATGAGGTAGGTTTCGGTGAGGAACTGCTGTACCAGCCGCTGCTTGAAGGCTCCTAGCGTTTTCCGTACCCCTACCTCGCGGGCCCGGTTGGTCAGCTGAGCCGTGCTTAAGTTCACAAAGTTGAGGATGGCGACCGCCAGCACCAGGATGCCTACTAGCAAGAAGATGCTTAACGTGCGGGCATCTCCAGCCAAATCATGAGGAGCCTTCCCAATATCGGTACTGTGGAGGTACACCTCCGATAGGGGTTGGAAGTCCATATATGCCATATTACGGTGGCGTTCTGATACATGCTCGTCCAGATAGTCAGATACTCCCGTGCGTACGGTAGACAGATCCAGGGTAGGAGAGAGGTGCATATAGGTCCGTACCCAACTAAAGCCCCACAAGGGCACTAGATTTCCGTACAGATGTTCACCCGTTACCATGCTGCCCAGCATAGCAAATTGGATGTGAGAATTAAGCGGAGGGTCGGCCACTACGCCACTTACCTGCATCACCAGTAAGGTGTCGCTGTCGTACACCTTCACGTCCAGCGGTTGGCCGTAGGCATTGCCATCCGGGAATAACTTTTTAGCTACACTCTCGGTGAGCACTACCTGGTTCGGTTGGCTCAGCGCGGTAGCCGGGTCGCCGTCTAGCAGTTCAAAATCAAAAATGTTGAAGAAATTCTCTCCCGTCCAGTAAAAGGACTCTTCGTAATATTCAGCCCCGTTGGAGTAGGACACTACGGGATCCTGCCCGAGGCTTACGGTAGTGAGGGAGTTGGGGAAGCTGGCATTCAGGGCCTTCTCGGACTGAGAAGAAAGACCCACACCCCGGGCCTTGCTATTGGGGTCCTGGCGCAGCACCCGGTATATCTCGTCAGCTTTGGTGTGAAACCTGTCAAAGCTGCGTTCATGCTGCATAAAGGTGTAAATGAACAAACAAACGGTGAGCCCCGTGGTGAGGCCCAGGAGATTCATGCTGGTGTAGAACCGGCGTTTGAGCGTGCTGCGCACAGCCATTTTGATGTCGTTGCGGAACATAGGATGATCAATTAGAGTGATAAGGAGGTCGGTGACCTTTTTGAGGCGAAACCAGCGGAGTGAGCGGAACACTTCCCAAACAAAGCGCCGGCGCAGAGCGCGGGGGCTGTATCTGGTGGCCATGAAGTGGTACCACTCGTGCAGGTCGCCGAGTAGTTCATCTTGAAACCGCTCTGCGATGAGAACGGACAGGAGGCGTAGGGGCCATTGGGGTGGGCTTGTCGACGATGGCATTAATTAAATCCTAAGTCGGGTAGGGTGCCCCACAGCGCATCGCGCAGCTCGCGGGTTTGTACCAGAGCCGTATGACCCTCAGCCGTGAGGACGTACAGCCGCTTGGTACGGCCGCCACGCGTTTGGCTGGCACCGCCCATTTCAGACCGTACAAATCCCTTCTCCTCTAGCCGGTACAGGGCAGTATGCACACTGCTGATGGTGATTTTGCGTCCGGTGCGTTCCAGCAGCGCTTCCAGCAGGGTGATACCATAAGCGTTACCATGCAGATTGCCTACCATAAGTAGCACGAGTTCCTCGAACTCGCCGAGATTGGTCCCTTTCATTACATTTACATTTACGAATCAAATATATATGATTCGTAAATGTAAATCAAATATGCAGCGATAGGTTTCTGTTTCAATTGTTATTAAAATATTGATTGTCAGGTATTTGTGATCGATTGTGGAGGTGCTGGGCTGGTGCCAAGGGGTGAAGAAATCACCCAGACCCTTGGAGTAACTGAACTTTCCCGCTGAATTGATATCGTGCGAGCTAGATGGTATCTTATCCACACAACAGACTCAAAACACTCAATTTAATGTTACGCAACACAACTTTAGTACTCCTGGCAGGGCTATTACTGGTCGGCTGCTCAGGATCAGAGGAAGGGCGCATTACCAGTTACCTGGGCCTTGGTTTTGACCCAACAAAGCTGGATTCGTTTCTGGAAAAGGAGATGGCGAAAGAGCCCATCCCGGGGCTGGCCGCAGTGGTCATCAACCAAGGAGAGGTAGTGTACCACACTACCATGGGAACAGCCGACAAGGAAAAGAACCTACCCGTGACGGAAACCACCATCTTTGAGGCGGCTTCCATCAGCAAGTCCATGTTTGCTCACTTCGTGATGAAATATGTGGAGGCAGGTACCCTGGACCTGGACCGCCCCTTGTACGAGTACTGGCCCTACCCAGACCTGGAGCATGATGAACGTTACAAGCAGATCACCGCACGTATGATCCTGAGTCATCAGTCAGGCTTGCCCAACTGGCGGGCGGATGATCCTGATCATGGCAATCAACTCCGAATTCTCTTC
>JBCBHI010000595.1:0-3875 GCA_038525885.1 Bacteroidota bacterium | reverse complement strand
CTGGGAAAGATCCCCCAGCACGGTTCTACTCCCGGGACTCACCATTCAGCTTACGTCTGGTTACCAAATCAATGAGCGGTCAGAAATTTTTGTACAATACCGCCCCTACGCCGAGCTGCTTTACCCCTCGCTGGGCGTACTACCACAGGGCATAGTGAGTACGGGGTTCCGATACTATTTCCCATAAGCATATACCTCTCAGCAACATGTCAATACGCCCTATTCTCATGGCCCTGGCCTCACTATGGCTTGTCAGTTGTTCACCAGACTATGTACCGCTACCCTATGAGGGCTGCACGCTAGCGGCCGACTCCAGCGAGCGGCACCCCAAGCATGCCCGCCTAGAGGCGCTGCTTAACCAATACAGCCAGGCAGGCCTACCAGGCCTATCGGTAGCCATTTACACCCCAGCAGGTGGGCTGTGGCAGGGAGCCGCCGGATTCGCCAACCTAGAACACGGACAACCGCTGGCGCCCTGCCATCTGATGGCTACGGCCAGCATTGGTAAGCTATATTGCGCCGTGGCCATGCTGAAGCTGCAAGAGCGTGGCCTCCTCAACCTGGACGATGCGTTGGCCAAATACCTACCCACCGAAACCGTAGAGGCCATCGTGGGGTCCTCCTCCATCACCCTAAGACACTTGCTCAGCCATACGGCCGGCCTGGCCAATATTGATTTTGACCTGCGGTTTACCTGTCAGATTTTGAGGGACCCCCACGCTATCGACCGGGACTTGATCACCCAGCTGATCTATAGTGCCACCCCAGAAACAACCCCAGGCAATTTTTACTACTCCTCTTCAGGATTTGAAGTATTGACCCAGGTCATGGACCAAGTGGCGCCCGAGGGCCACGAAGCTTTCTACCGCAGCATATTGGACGAATTGGGTTTGACGGAGAGCTACTACCGTACCGAAAGCAGCCCCTTGCAAGATGCCCGCGCCGCCCAGCAGTATCTGGACCGGTTCGACAATGGCCGACTAGAGAACATCACCGAAACCAACAGCCTGCTCACGAATGCCCTTACGGGCTCTGATGGGATGGTGGCCTCCCCTTTGGATAACCTCAAATTCCTAAGGGCCATCATGGAAGGCAATTACCTGACCGAAGAGAGCCGAAGCCAATTGCTAGCGCCTACGGAAACAGGTTTCTCGCCTAAACCCTACTACGGCCTGGGTCTTTGGTATCGTCAAACGGACTATGGGTTGGCCCTAGGCCATGACGGAGGTTCTATTGGGGCTGGTGCCGATCTTTGGTATTTTCCTGAGCAGCAAGTCTACCTGTTCAGTGCCACCAACGTCGGGATCTTTTTCAGCGATTCGCAAGTAAATGACACCTATCGTGACCGGTTTCTGCCTAAGCTAATCCAGATTGCGATGGAGTGAGTTTTGCAAAGTATTAGGTCCACTCAAAAACAGATACAATTACCCATCAGGAAAGGACCCCGGCCAGTTATTCGTACCTTATGCCCATAAACACATAGCTCAACATGCTTGCCTTCCAAACGAATGATTTTCTGGGAGCAACTGCCTTGCAAATGGAAGCCGAAAATTTCAAGGTTTCCGTAGTGGAGTATAGTAAGCCGGTTTCGGAAGACTGGCACTGGCATGAGAAGTTCCACCTCTCTTCCATCCTGAGCGGGGGCGATCTGGAATCCAGGAAGCAGCAGGACATACAAGTGCTACCGGGCAAAGTGATGGTGTATGACCAGGGGGAGATCCATCGCAATCGGTTTACCGCCCACCCGTCACGAAACCTCAACATCGAGCTAGAGGAAGGCTTTTTCACTCCAGAATTGAAATTCTCCCACCTCCAGTCCAAAAGCTTTTCTAGCATTGAGTTGCACAGCATCTACTTTGAGCTTGCGCTCAATGACCTGTATTCGGAGCAAAGCATCCGGCAAACCCTTCAGTCTTTGTTTTGGCAGGATGCCCATGGGCGCAATACCGAATGGATAGAGACCTTGGAAACGCTACTTCGCGACCGATGGAATGAGTTCCCTTCCCTGGAAGACTTGTCGGTGGAATTGGGCGTTCATCCCATCACTATTTCCAAATACTTCGCCCTGTACAAGGGCATCACACTTTCGGAATATATGCGCAAACTGAAGGTAGAGCGGGCGCTGCACGGCCTACTGAATACCGCTGATTCCTTAGCAGAGATTGCCTTCCGGTGCGGTTTTTCTGACCAGAGCCATATGACCCGGCTTATCAAGCGGCATACGGGATATACCCCCAGGCGGATCCGCTCCTTAGCCTAGGCTAATCTTGTTCTAGATATTGAAGAACGGAAGGCGGAGATTGGCACAAAAACTCCTATGCAAAGTATTCGCCTCCTAGGTGTCCTATGGCTGATATCCTGTTCTGCTCTACAAGCACAGTCCCCAACCCATACGCAAATTGACCAGCTGGTTTTCACCATGGCTGAGCTGATCAAAGAACATTATGTACTCCCGGAACGAGGAGAAGTCATTGCTGAGCAATTCTTGCAGGACCTAAAAGAGGGGCGATTTTATGAGGCCCAAAGCCTAAAAGAGCTAGACTCTGAGATGACAAAAAGCCTGCGCGAGGCAAGCGGGGATTTTCATCTGTACACCTGGAACAACTACGATTTGGTTAGGCAGTTACAAACTGAGCTAAAGGAGGAAGAGGAAGCCAGTAACTTTTTCAACAATGCGGAAGCCTACACCACTAACTTTGGCTTTACCCATTTGGAGATCCTCCCTAGCAATGTAGGCTACTTCCGGTTGAGTTCGATCAACATTTCTGAGCATAGCCTGGAGACGCTCTATGCCGCCATGCGCATGGTTAGCCATACCCGGGCCTTGATTATCGATTTGCGAGACAACCAAGGCGGGGGTAGCTCCGTGGGGTCGGTGCTGGAAACCTTTTTCCTGGAAGAGCCCACGGACCTACTAGAATTTCGCTCTCGCCAGGGCAGTACACAGTTGGAAAGCACCGTGCCTTGGCTATTAGAACCGCGGTACACCAAGCCACTTTACGTACTTACCAATGACGGTACGGCATCCGCCGCTGAGGCCTTTGCCTTTGCGCTGCAAGCACAGGGCCGCTGCGTGGTGGTGGGCGAGCCTAGCTCGGGCGGAGCGTACATGAACGACTACTTCCCGGTCAACCCGGACTTTGTGATCTCTATTTCCACTTCGGCCCCCTTCCTGCCCGGTACCGATACAAGTTGGGATGGAGTGGGAGTTCTCCCTGACCATGAGGTTCCTAGTCAGGAGGCGCTGGCCAAGGCCTTGGCTCTGCTAGGCGCAGAATAGCGGAGCTTGCAAAAAGCAGCAGTCATCCGCTGTCCCTCGCTTAGCGACCACTAAAGGAAAAATTGGGAAACGGGTATGGAAAAACAACGGGCATGGCATCAGTATTGTAATACTGATAACACCATAAATAATCTAAACTAGCCATGACCAAAACCTATTACCTATTCCTAACCGCATTACTATGTTCAAGTTGCAGCCTGTTGTTTCCTGAGGAGGAAGAGGAGCAAATTGAGGTAGATTTTGTGTTAAGTTCCCAAACGGCGATTGACAATTTCTTCAGCCGCTTTATTTCTGACATCGAAGGAAATGTATTAATATCAACCGACGTCAATACCAGCGATCCTATTACCAACCTGGACGGATTGTTAAGAATCCAAAGCATAGGTGGCGACCTCAGAATTTCAGGGAATAGATCGCTGACCAGTCTTAACGGACTCTCTACACTGAGGACCGTAGGCGGTACCCTTATCCTATCAGCCAACTATGAATTGGTCAACCTTCAGGGCTTGGACAATTTAGAGGCCATTAATGGAAGTTTCTTGCTGTCGAGCAATATCAGCCTGGAGACCCTTAGGGGACTGGAAAATCTAGCTAC
>JBCBHI010000594.1:0-3875 GCA_038525885.1 Bacteroidota bacterium | reverse complement strand
CTTCACGTAGCGTACACTGCCCTGTGCATTGAACTCAGGGGCTTCCAATATGGTCCCCTTATCCTGTGGAGTGGCACGCAGGGTTTGGGTCCCTAGACTCTTCCAGGATTCTCCATCCTGGCTAGTCCAAACTTCCACTTCAGTAGGGAAGAAAATCCAGGAGTTTTCATCCTGAAGGAAGCTAGGGGCCACCGTGTTGACACGCTGTACGCTACCCAGGTCTACTACGTTCTCCATGTTGACCCCATGGTATCCTTGCCACTCCCCAGTTTTGAAATCGGAGCCGCCGCGTAGCCCATCAATCAAGGCTTGCTCGCCGCCAGCGGTGTACTGTGGTGAGAAGGGCACCCCAATGTCGATTGACCATTCCGAAGGGATCTTTAAGAATTCCGTACTGATGACGTCGCTCATACCTAGGGTAGGATGAACGGCTACCGCTTTAAAGGTGGTAGATTCTTCAATCTGGAAGGGCAAAGTATACTTGAGACGCGCAGGGTTAGTACTGTCGGCAGGGTCAGAACCATCTACTGTAAAATACATTTCTGCCTCCGGCACGGGGTGGTTGAGAGCGATGGTATCTCGGAACTGGAAAGCACGTTTGCCTTGAGCCAATGCCGGTACGGGCATTAGCTCCGGATAGTCCACACTGCTCGGCGGCCAGGTGGCCGGATCTACGCCCCAGCTAGGGCTAGGGGAGGATCCCATGGTGAATTCAATTTCTCCACCCTCGGCCAAATGCCGGTGTAGGAAGTAGGTATTCTCGTAGGGCTCGCCGTTCCAGGTTACCGACTGTACGTATCGGTTTTCTGCCCCGCCATTGGTAACCTTTATCTTGAGGGTATTTTCATTCTCAAAAGGAAGCTCCGCTTGCGTGACCCGCGGTGAGCCAATCACGTAGTAGTCCGTGCCTGGGGTTACGGGGTAAAAGCCCAAGGCACTGAACAAATACCAGCCGCTCATCTGCCCGCAATCCTCGTTACCCGAAAGGCCATCGGGTGCGTTGTGGTATTGCTCGTCCATGATCTGGTGCACTAGGGTTTGGGTACGCCCAGGCTGCCCCAGATAGGTATAGAGGTAGGCCATATGATGGCTAGGCTCATTGCCATGGGCATACTGCCCAATCAGCCCGGTGATATCTGGCTGGTCACGGCCCGCCAAGTCAGAAGAAGTGGAGAACAACTCGTCTAGCTTGGTAGCCAAAGCCGCCTCGCCGCCATGCAGTTCGGCAAGCCCGGCAATGTCATGCGGCACGTAGAAGCTATACTGCCAGCTATTGGCTTCGGTATAATTGAAGTTGACCTCCTCGGCCCGGAAGGGCTGCGCCCACCGGTGGTCCTGCTTGCCGCGCATAAAACCCGTTTGGGGATCGTACAGGTTCTTATAAGCCTGTGACCGAACGAAGTACTTGTCACTCTGCCAGTCGTAGCCCAACAGCTTGGCCATGGAGCCAATCACCCAGTCGTTGTAGCCGTACTCCAGGGTTTTACTTACCGACTCACCCTCCTTGTTCATAGGAATGTAACCCAGCTCCCGGTGGTACTCCTTGCCAAGTTCGTTTGCCTCGGCAGCACTCATCATGGCTTCCAGAGCTACTTCTGCATTGAAATCGGTGATGCCCTTCACGTAGGCATCCAAAATAACGGGTACGGCGTGGTAGCCAATCATAGTGCCGGTGTAGTTACCAGCCAGCTCCCACATGGGTAGTTTACCGCCTTCCTCGTACATGCCAATGAACGTACGCACGAAGTCCCGCTGGCGTGTAGGCTCGGTCAGGCTATAGAAGGGATGCGTGGCCCGGTAGGTATCCCAAAGGGAGAATACGGTATAGCGCGGATGCAGGGGGTCTCCGCTGTGTATTTCCTTATCCATACCGCGATAGCGGCCATCTACGTCGCTCCATAGGTTGGGCACCACACTATTGTGATACAAGGAAGTGTAATAGTTCACCTGTTCTTCTTCGGTAGCGAAAGTCGCCTTCACCTTGCCCAACTGGGCCTCCCAGTCCCGTTCGGCATCCAAACGCACCGACGTAAAATCCCAACTGCTGTGCTCGGCTTGCAGGTTGGCCAGGGCCCCCGCTATATCTACGCCTGATAGGGCTACCTGCACATCAATATGTCCCAGTTCATTGGGCCGGATGGGCAAGGCAATCACCGTATCGGTGGCCGGGTCTGCCGGGCCGTTGGCCCCAATCAGGTCACCAATAGGCTGCTCTGTATGGAGCGCAAAGTACACGTGCTGTTCAGCCGCCCAGCTTTGGGACACCCGTTTCCCCACAAGAGTATTTTCATCTACCAGCTCCCAGCTATAGTCCAGTACCCGGTCGCGATGACGCAGATCCAGGATGAGGTTGACTACCTCAGTGCCCGAGGGCACGGTGTACTGGTGAAAACCGGTACGCGGGGTGGCGGTCAGTTCCACCAGGATATCAGAGGCATCCAAAGCTACCGAGTAGTACCCTGGTGAGGCCGTCTCGGTTTCTTTACGGAACGGGCTGCGGTAGCCAGGTTGGCCGTCAGCCCCATTGTTTAGGTGCACCTCCCCTACCGTAGGCATGAGTAGAATATCGCAGTAGTCGGCAATACCCGTCCCACTCAGGTGCGTATGGCTAAAGCCGTACACGATGCTGTCCGTATAGTGATAGCCAGAGCATCCGTCCCAGCCCTCTAACCGGGTATCGGGGCTCAGCTGTACCATCCCAAAAGGCACGGTAGCGCCGGGGTAGGTATGGCCGTGGCCGCCAGTACCGATAAAAGGATTTACATAAGTAAGGGAGGATTGTCCGGTAGGATCAAAAGAGGGTTGGCAAGCCAACAGCATCAGGGAGAACCCGAATAGCGTAGCAATCGAAGTTTTTAGGTGCATAGCAAGAGGTGAAAAATCAGTCGAGATTAGGCAAAAAGAAGGCAAAGGACAAGCGGGGAGGTACGAGGGACAAGGGACGTGGGACGAGGCTTCCAAAGGGCGGCTTTAGCGGAAGATCAGAATTTGGTTGAGTGGATCAGAATAGGATGGATTTTGGAACAGGAGTGTGGGATTAAAAAGGGCCAGCCAGGAACCAAGAATAACGGCCATAGATAGGCCAGTGAGAGACGGATTCTTAGCCAAGAAACGCCTACCTTTCGCTCCAGGAAAAAACCAACAGCATACCATGAAAATTTATTTGTCTGGGGAAATTCATACCGACTGGCGCGACCAAATTGTGGAGGGCTGTAAAGCCAAAGGTTTGCCAGTAAGTTTCCTTACTCCGGTGACGGAGCACGCCGCCAGCGACAATGTGGGCGTGGAGATCTTGGGCAGTGAGCCCAATACGTTCTGGAAAGACCACAAGGCGGCCAAAATCAATGCGGTACGCATTCGCCACGGGCTGCAACAGGCAGATTTGGTGGTGATCAAATTTGGCGAACAATACCGCCAATGGAATGCGGCCTTCGACGCCGGGCAGTGTGCTGCGCTGGGCAAACCCTACGTGGTAATTCATCCTACGGATACCAAGTTTGCCCATGCGCTCAAAGAGGTGGATGCCCAAGCCTTTGCCACGGCAAGTGAAGAGCAACAGGTCATTGATATCATTGCCTACCTGACTACTCAGCAGTAATCAGGGCTCCCCGCCGCTGGGAGTAGGTTAAAAAAGTTAAGGGTTGGGCGTGCCCCCTTGCCGTCGTACGCTATCGCGGCCTTTGGGCATGGAGTCGTGCCGGGCGGCGACCCGCTGCTTGGCACTCGCTCTTTTGGCTTTGACAGTTCTGTTTCAGGCCTCCAGGCCTGGAACTCACCCTAGTTAGAGTCTGTCCATAAAGTCAGAAAGGCTTGAAAAGCAATACACTACTTGAATATTGAATAGTCCTGAGTTATTTTTCAAGAAAACCCTTGAG
>JBCBHI010000593.1:0-3877 GCA_038525885.1 Bacteroidota bacterium | reverse complement strand
AGGAAAAATACCGAGAGGATATTTTGCCGTAAAGCCGGTGTAATCCCCAGCCAGCAATAGCCCCCATCCAAGCCCCTACCAACACATCTCCAGGGTAGTGTACACCCACGGCGATGCGGCTGTAGCTAATCAGGGCTGCCCATAGCCACCATACTGGGGGTATCCAACAGCCCAAAGGCCGAAGCATGCGCCCCGCAAATAGGGCAATGGCAAAGGAATTGGCGGCATGGGAGGAAGCGAATCCGTAGGGGCCTCCGCAGTACTTGAGCAGGTGAACCAACCCTTGCAAGCTGGGTTCGTGACAGGGACGAGGCCGGGCAAAGAGGGGCTTCATGAGCCCGGAGGTAATTTGATCGGCCACCACGACACTCAGAATAAGGAGCACCACGGCCAACAGACCTTGCTTGCGGTACTTCCAGAGTAGAAACCCGATGAGCAAGGCGTACAGGGCGTACCAGGTTTGCCTCTCGGTGATGGTGACCCAAACGGGGTCCCAAAAGGGGGTATTTTGCCCGTTGAACCACAGAAAGGCTTCGCGGTCCCAGGTGAGTAGCCGCTCCAGCATTAGGCGAGGATCCAGTCTACGTCTTGCTTGAGGTGGTGGAGCGTGGCCTCTTCCTTGCTACCGGGCTCGGCCTGGTAGTTATACGCCCAGTCGGCTTGGGGGGGCAGGCTCATCAGGATGCTTTCGGTACGGCCGTCGGTTTCCAAGCCAAACTTGGTGCCCGCATCCCATACCAGGTTGAACTCCACGTAGCGTCCCCGGCGCAGGCGCTGCCAATCTTTTTCTCGCTGGCCGTAGGGGGTGGCCTCGTTCTGCTGCATGAGGTGGGTGTAGATGGGGGCAAAGGACTCACCGACTGCTTGCACAAAGGCCCAGCGGTCCTCTCTGGTTACGGCATCGGTAGGCCGGAGGCGATCGAAGAAGATGCCCCCTACTCCGCGGGTCTCTTTGCGGTGTTTGAGGTAGAAATAGCGGTCTGCCCAAGGCTTGAACTCTGAGTAATAGTCAGGATGGTGGGCATCGCATACGGCCTTGAGCTGCTCATGAAACCACCGCGCCTGTGACACCTCTACGTAGTGCGGAGTAAGGTCGATGCCACCGCCAAACCAGTGGATGCCGTTGCTCATCTCGAAGTAGCGGACATTCATATGGATAATGGGCACCATGGGGCTCTGCGGATGCAGGACGATGGAGACTCCGGTGGCAAAGAACTCATCGCCGTCGGTACCGAGTTGTTTCTTGATGGGTTCGGGGGTTTTTCCATGGACGGCAGACCAATTGACCCCACCCTTCTCGAGGATATGGCCGTTTTGGATGACACGGGCGCGCCCACCTCCCCCTCCGGGGCGGTCCCAGGCGTCCTCCCGAAAGGAGGCTCTTCCGTCGGCCTGCTCCATGGCCGAACAAATGCGGTCTTGCAGACCCTGAAACCAAGAGGAAATTTCGTGCTTGTCCATGACTGATCGGTTGCGATGAGACGGCAAGTTATAGGCTGCACGGGGAATAGCCAAGGACAAGGATGTGGTCGAATGCAACCGTTTGCCCCTAAAAATAGTTACATTTGTAGCTGGAATCGAGAGCCATTGAACGAATGACTAATACGACTACCGTTATCCCCAAAGATACCACCATATCCCTTGACATTCTGCGCCGTGCCTACGGCCTCATGCATACCGCCCAGCGTATGGCACAGCTATACGATGAGCACAAACAAATAGCCAGTAAATACGTCCACTCTACCTCTCGTGGACATGAGGCCATTCAACTAGCGACCGCCTTTCATCTGCAAGCCCAAGACTTTGCCTACCCTTACTACCGGGACGAATCCATCCTGCTAGGTATGGGTATGGAGCCGCATGAGCTGATGTACCAACTGATGGCGAAGGTGGAGGACCCCTTTTCTGGCGGGCGCACCTACTACGGGCACCCCTCGCTAAAGCGGGAAGGCATGCCCACTATACCGCACCAAAGCTCGGCTACGGGTATGCAGGCGATTCCTTCTACGGGGTGCGCCCACGGTATAGCCTACCGAGAACGCCAAGGGCTGTACGATGGTGTGGAGAACTTGCCCGTAGTGCTTTGCTCTTTGGGAGACGGTTCGGTAACGGAAGGCGAGGTATCGGAAGCTTTTCAGATGGCAGTGTTGCACAACCTGCCGATTGTATACTTGATACAGGACAATGATTGGGGCATCTCGGCCACCGGAAGTGAAATGCGGGCGATGGACGCCTACGAATTCGCCGCGGGGTTCAAGGGGTTGGAGCGTATGCGGGTAAATGGCTCTGACTTTGTGGACAGTTATGCGGGGTTGGCCGAGGCCTTTTCTTTTGTGCGCGAACAGCGCAAACCTATACTAGTGCATGCTAAGTGTCCGTTGCTAGGGCACCATACCTCCGGCGTGCGTAAGGAGTGGTACCGGGGCGAAAAAGACCTGAAGATACATGCCCAGGACGATCCCCTACCCATATTGCAAGCCCACCTGCTAGGTGCAGGGGTGAGCGAGGAGGAGCTACAGGCCTGGCAGGCGGAAGCCCACCAGCATATAGAAGCGGCCTGGGAGAAGGCCCTGCAAGGTACTGAGCCGGACCCTGCCACGGTAGAAGAGCATGAGTTTGCCCCTACTCCGGTAACGGAAGAGGTAGGCGAGCGCTCGCCTGCGGGTAGCCAACGCACGGTGATGGTAGATGCAGCCCTGCACGCCATGGACGAGATCATGCGGAAGCACCCTGAAGCGCTGCTCTACGGTCAGGACGTGGGTGGCACCCTGGGTGGGGTGTTCCGCGAAGCGGCTACTCTGGCCCAGAAATACGGGGACGGCCGGGTGTTCAACACGCCTATTCAGGAGGCTTATATTGTAGGGTCTACGGCAGGGATGTCGGCGGCCGGAGCCAAGCCAGTGGTGGAGATTCAGTTTGCTGATTATATATGGCCGGGCATTAACCAGCTAGTAGAGGAGCTTTCCAAAAGCTGCTACCTGAGCATGGGCAAGTTCCCGATTCAGTCGCTGATCAGGGTGCCAATAGGCGCCTACGGTGGCGGTGGCCCCTACCACAGCGGTAGTGTGGAGTCCACACTAGCCAACATCCGCGGAATCAAGGTAGTGTACCCATCTAACACCGCCGATATGAAAGGGCTTTTCAAAGCGGCCTTTTACGATCCTAACCCAGTAGTGATGCTAGAGCACAAAGGACTCTACTGGAGCAAGGTACCGGGTACCGAAGCGGCTAAGGTGGTGGAGCCGGATGAGGACTATATGGTCCCCCTAGGCAAAGCGCGCATAGCACAAGAGGCTGACACCGAGCGGGTGGAAGAAGGAGATAGCTGCGCGGTAATCACCTACGGAATGGGCGTGTACTGGGCACTGAATGCCAGCAAGGACTTCCCTGGGCAGGTGGAGATTGTGGACCTGCGGACCATAAACCCACTGGACTGGGATACCATAACCGAGGCCGTAGGCCGCCATGGTAAAGTGCTGGTGCTGACCGAGGAGCCGCTGATGAACTCCTTTGCTGAGTCTATTGCGGGCCGGATTGCTACGCAATGTTTCCAGCAGTTGGATGCCCCGGTGATGACTCTGGGTGCCAAAAATCTGCCCGCCATTGCTCTCAACGTAGACCTGGAAAAGGCAATGCTGCCCTCGGCCGAAAAGACGGCCGCTAAACTAGAAGAGCTATTGGGGTATTGAGTAGGGCTGCCTTCCTCCCCCCAGCGGACGGTTTAAACCGTCCGCTGGGGGGTGCTGTTTCACCGCCTTGCCGTTCGCTTGATGCAGGGTACGGAAAGAGCAATGGTCAATCCCTATCCGAAAAGACCTCTTTGTAAACCACGCGGCTTAGGGATGCGGTGGCACCGCTCTTGAGTGCTACACTATAC
>JBCBHI010000592.1:0-3911 GCA_038525885.1 Bacteroidota bacterium | reverse complement strand
TATGAATGGTTTATACACGAACTGGGGACGAGGGAGTTGCCAATTTGTTGAAGATAAAAAGCGACGAATCCAACGCACAGCCAATAGACACGGGATGGATAAGGAAAGTTGCGCCCATGGGCATGTTTTTCCGACAGTTTTTTCATTCAACGATTTCTAAAAAGGGGGCTCAGCGCGCCGTTAATCCCTTTTTCAGTATTGTAGGGTACTGGGCTTTTCTATATTTCGCCTTGGCGATTCAAAACTACAACAATATGATTAGTTTAAGAAAAAACGTACTCTATTTAATATGTGGTTGGCTTGCAATCGGTGCCAGCTTCGCACAAGGTACCAAGCCGGTCTCTTTGCAGGATGCCATTGCGAGTGGCAAATTCGGCCAGCGCTCTGTGTATGGGATCAATTGGATGAATGATGGTCGGTACTATACTTCACAAGAAAATGACCGATCATCAGGAGTACAGAGCTTGGTAAAATATGACATTACCACGAGCGAAGCGGTAGAAACCCTTCTGAGAAGCAGAGATATTGAACTAAACGGAGCCAAGCGTAACCTGCGTTGGGATGCTTATGAGCTCACTGCCAATGAGGACGCCGCACTGATCATGACGAATCGCGAGTCCATCTACCGCAGGTCATATAAAGCGGAGTACTACCTGGTAGATCTGGATTCAAAAAATGCTACGGTAATTGGCAATGCAGGCGAAAAGATCAGCTATGCCACACTGGCGCCCAACGGCGCAGCGGTGGCCTACACTAAGGATAATGACTTGTATTACCATGACTTGGCGAGCAACGCACAGGTGCAGGTTACCAATACGGGGGAATGGAACCGGATCATCAACGGTTCGGCTGATTGGGTGTATGAAGAGGAATTTTCCATGGCCCAGGCTTTTGAATGGAGTCCTTCAGGTGATCAGATTGCCTACTGGACCTTTGACGAATCGGAGGTGCCGGAGTTCAACATGCAACTCTGGGGCGAGCTATACCCAGAAGACTACCGTTTCAAGTACCCAAAAGCGGGAGAGACCAACTCCACCGTGACCATTTCTGTGTACCACATGGGTACTAAACAATCCGTGACCATGGATATTGGTGGGGAGACGGACATTTACATTCCTCGCATCTATTGGGTGGATAATGAGACCCTCAGCATCATTCGGATGAATCGCCTGCAGAATGAGCTGGAAATCTTGCATGCCAATACTAAGACCGGACGTACCCAGGTGATTTTGAAGGAAACGGCCGAAACTTACGTGGATATTGATTACAACGATAATCTTCAATATTTAGAAAACGGTACTTTCATCCGTACCAGCGAGCAGGACGGTTTCAAGCACATTTATCATTACAAAAATGACGGTACGCTGATCAAGCAGATTACCAGCGGAGAATGGGAAGTGACTAGCCTGGTAGGGATTGATACAGATAAGAAGCTGATCTACTTTATGAGTGCGGAGCAGTCTCCACTAGAGCGCCACCTGTATAGTGTGCGCATGAACGGGAAGAAAAAGACACTGCTGAGCGAAGGGGAAGGAAATTTCCGGGTGAATATGAGTACCGACTTTTCTTACTACATCCAATATTTCAATAGCCCTACTACGCCTAACCTGGTCACCTTGCATGAGGCACCGTCTGGCAAGCAATTGCAAGTACTGGAGGACAATGCTGCCCTAAAGGAAACAGTGAGCCAATATGCCCTGGGCACCAAGGAATACATTACGGTACCTACGGAAAACGGGGACTTGAATGCCTGGATAATCAAGCCAGCAGACTTTGATCCCAACAAGGAATATCCTCTGTTAATGTATGTATACGGTGGTCCTGGCTCACAAACCGTGCAGAAAACGTACACCGGGGGCCGTGAGTGGTGGTATCACCACCTGGCCAGTCTGGGATACATCATTGCTTCGGTAGACAACCGGGGTACCGGAGCCCGTGGGCGTGCCTTTAAGCACAAGACCTACGGCATGATGGGCAAATACGAGGTGGAGGACCAGATAGCGGCGGCCAAATGGTTTGGCAGCCAAGGCTACATTGATGCTGGGCGAATCGGTATTTGGGGATGGAGCTACGGTGGCTATATGAGCTCCCTGTCGTTGTTTGTAGGGAACGACGTATTCAAATCGGCAATTGCCGTGGCCCCCGTTACCTCTTGGCGGTACTATGACACTATTTATACAGAGCGGTATCTGAAGCGCCCGCAGGATAACCCAGAAGGGTATGATGCCTGGTCGCCCATCATGCACGTAGACAAGCTGGAAGGGAACTTCCTGCTGATACACGGCACGGGAGATGACAATGTGCACTATCAAAATGCGGTGGAGTTGCTCAATCGACTGATTGCCAGCAATAAGCAATTTGATACCTTTTACTACCCCAACCGAAACCACGGTATCTACGGTGGAAACACACGTGTGCACCTATTTACCCAAATGACAAACTGGTTGTTGGAAAATCTGTAATCCAACCTTCGTACTATAAAGGGGAAGCCCCGGCCGCTTGGTCGGGGTTTTTTATTGCCAGTATCTTTACCCCCCAACCTGGGATCAGTCTATATTTCTGGGGGGAAATATAGTTGGCAAATCTAACTCAGCCTGATTCACCTCCATTCCTATTTTACCACACTTGTCGACCGAAACGCATGTAGGTGGAGAGAACAAGGAGTATGCACAAAGGTCTCAGGGTATTTTATTAAAAATCTTTGTGGACTCTGTGCCTTCTTTCATGACTTTGTGGTCCCAATTTTACCACCCAGCAGATGTAGTCCCCAGATTTCTAGCTTGGTCCCAAACCTGCCTACCTATGAAACGCACCCTAACTTTTTGCTTTCTCACTTTACTATGCCTGTCCCCGAATCTGGCCGCTGGCCAGTCTAGCACCATACCCCTGGTAGATAGTTTACAAGGAATCCTTGGCCAAACCTCCGATGTCTCCTCCAAAATCCCCCTATTGATTGAGCTTTCAGGAGCGTTGTCCGCCTTACAGCCGGACTCTTCCCTTCAGTACGCCCAAGAGGCATTTAGCCTGGCGTTGAGTTTGGGCGACCAAGCCTTACAAGCAGAGGCGGTGCTAAAGATGGTGCCTTACTACCTGCAAACAAGCCAGTATGCGAAGTCGGATAGTCTGCTAGGCATGTTGCAGCCATTGGCTACAGAAACTACCGATGCCAGCCTGTTGGGCAGTTACTACCATGCCATTGGCATCAATGCCCAGTACCAGAAGTTCTACAGCGAAGCCATTCAAGCCTATTTGAAAGCACTGGAATACCAAGAGCCCTTTGCGGAACCCAAGGATTTAATAGCGGACTATGTAAACATAGGTTCGCTCATAGCGCGGCGTGGCCGGTTAGAGGTGGGCATAGACTACATGATGCAGGCCTATGGATTGGCTCAGGCAAATGGATATCCACTGGTGCAAATTGAGTATAACATTGCCCAAGCCTATACCTCGCAACAGGTACACGATTCGGCTTGGCATTATGCGCAAAAGGCGCTGGTTTCGGCTAGGCGGGAAGCTACGGCCTTTGGCGAATTTAAGGCCTACGAGATTTTGCCTGTAATAGGGGTGAAGGCGGGCTATCCTGACTCTGCCTTGGTGTATGCACGCAAGGGTTTGGCGATTGCCCAGGAAACGGGCAACCCTCGGATAGAGTATGCACACCGACTGAACTTAGTGTATGCTCTGAATGGACTAGAGCGGCCGGAAGAAGCTCTGAGGGAGTATGAAGAGGCTCAGAAATTAGGGCAATGGGAGCATAGACAGGATTTGATCTACTCACAAATCATGGAGATGCTGGGCAGGTACAAGGAAGCAAACCAGTATTACCTCATGTTCTGGGAGCGGTTATATATCCGCTCAAACTCGTTGATCTGCAAGATGTCCTGAGCTTTTTGCACACTATCAAACCGCTC
>JBCBHI010000591.1:0-3868 GCA_038525885.1 Bacteroidota bacterium | reverse complement strand
CACCACGCAGGGCTCTTGGTTTGGCTCCTGGGCTGACACCCCGCTTTTCATCATCCTTTGCCTGTTTGCCATCTTGCTCGCCAAACCAAGAGCCCTGCGTGGTGATAATGGTGGTATCGCGATTGAGGAGGCCTTTGATAAAATCATACCCTTCCCCATACAAGGCAGGCAGAATAAAAATAACCACGGCGAGCCCCAAGGCTCCCAGGGCGATCCGTTGTGCGTTGGACTGTACTCTTTCCAGGCCCCCTTCGATACGGTACATGGCCCGGGTGAAGTAAAGAGAGACGAAGCCCGTGAAGATGCCCAGCAGCAGATAGAAGGGGATATCCGCAGCGGTGAAGGTATCCGTATATCGGAAGGAGAAAAGTACGTCGTCGCCCAATAAGGTGAGTGAAACTAAGGCACCACTAACCGCGCTAATCAACAAGGGAATGAAGGCTTTGGCCGTAACGTCGGTGAGGATAACCTCAATGGCGAAGATCACCCCAGCCACCGGCGAATTAAAGATCCCCGCGATGGCTCCGGCGGTACCACAGCCAATTAGCAGGGCCCGCTTGCGGCTGTCCAGGTGCATCAGCTGGCCCATATTGGAGCCGATGGCCGAACCCGTGACCACAATGGGTGACTCCAATCCCACGGAGCCTCCAAGCCCTACGGTGACCGCACTGGTAATCATGCGGGACCACATACGGCTGCGGGGCACTACGCTGGCCCTGCGGGAGATGGTATAGAGGATATCTGTAATGCCATGGCCCAGGCGCTCACGAAACAGGTACCGGGCCACCCAACCCGTCAGTATGATGCCGAAGGCGGGTATCGCCACCCGGATGTAGGTACGGTAAGAACCCTGGGTAAGCGCTTGCACCTCGTGCTGAATGAAGTGCACGGTTTCTTTGAGTAGTACTGCTGCCAGGCCAGCCAGTACACCCACAATTCCACTGAGTAGCAGGACAAAGTTGCGATCAGGAATATGCTTGATCCGCCAGACGAGAACCTTATGAAGGAGGGCTCTTCCTTTCATGGCCCAAAGGTAGCCAAAATGTGCTCTCATGGAGGGGCTCCTGGCCTTTTCCTGGGGGGATGTCTAACCACCTGGTTATACCAGTCTTTGACTAAGGCAATTAGAGGAAGGCCCTATAAACCTGTAGCCCACCAGGCTCCTGGCTGTAGCTCTTGGGTAGCCTGCCCGCCAGGCGTTTGAACGGTGATAGTGAAAGGCGTATCCCCCAGGGATAGGATTTCCCATCCGCTCTCGGTCATGCTAATGAAAAGGTCAGCAGCCTCCGAGGTTTCTACCCGGTAGTTAGCGAACGAAAGACTAGTAACCTGGAAGAAACAGGCCTGATCCTCCTGCCCCAGGCTTATGGGCTGAGTACCTTCTATTTCCCACCCGGCTGGGTTCACCTGCCAATTGCCCAAGGCTGCCTCAGGATCGTCTTCGCTGATGCGGTTGCTGTACCCCCGGTAGGGGAATATGGCGGTGACAAAGCTGAAGTTGGTCTCCCCTTCTTTAGTCACTACCGTCCAATTTTTACCGCGAGCACCATCCATCTGGGCGTCATCTACGGACCGTAGCTGATAGATATCGCAACCGCTGGCGTCCAGGAAGGTGGCACGGAGCAGGCCGGGGCCATTTTCTAACGTATAATGGCCCTGCCATACTTGCCTGTAGGCATGGTTGATATCCGACTCAAAGTTGTCCTTTACGATCCAGAAATCATCCCTAAGGTAGACTACCTGTCGGCTATAGCGCACTCCTATATCTTCGAACCCATCGTGGCTACCCACAAAGAGATCCACATCCTCTGAGGTGGTCCAGGCAATTACCTGCGGCTGAGGCAAAGACTTAAACTTCCCAAAGCCGCTGCCTCCGCGGTTAGAAGTCCATTGCTGGCCTTGCAAAAGGTCATCTACCAAGGCTACGTTCTTCACCATTGAGTTTTTGAAAAGCTCAAAATCAGGCAAAGAGTACCGTACCTGGTAGTTGGGCAGGATAGCTTGCTGGTTAGCAATGGCCTGGATACCCAGGATATCTCCGTGCTGATGATCTGGCTTATCAGCATCTACCCCAGCACTAATAATCATCATCTGGTCATTGGGCTGCCAGCCCTGCCGCATAATGTAGTAGTGGGTATCAGGAAATGACAAGGAGCCGTAGGTGGGCTTGGCCCGCTGCACATTGTCTAGCAGCTCGAGCTGCGCAGCACTCAAGCTCCAGTACATGCGGTCGTCTACCCGGTTAGAGGCAAAGTATCCCAATTCGGGATCTTCGAATAAGAGGTACCCCAGGGTCATAGCACCCGAGATATCGTTTTTCTCGCCCCAGGGTATCTCCGTATCGTCCTGCAATACCGGGGCGGTACCGTCTGGGTAGGCCACCTTGGCCAAGGTAGTAAAGAGACTCCTCAGCTTATTCTCCCAGGCAGCATCTACGGGGATGTTACTTAGTTTGGCTAGCTGATAGACATAATAGTAGTTGTTGATATCACTCATGTGATAGTGCACGGAGCGTTCGAATTGGAATCCGTCAGGATTGATTTCCCGGTCCAGGTGTTCGCCGAGTCTTTGCATGGCCCGCTCGTACCACACCTCCGTGCCTTTGATGTCACGAAACAGGATGGAGAGCATGGCGAGGGCAGACATACCGCGGGTTTGGTGGTTACCAGACCGGAACTCGGCATTGTGCTCGTACAGATGCTGTCCGTGCTGTAGCAAGGTGGCTATGGTATACAACTGGTCCTGGTCGGTGTAGGCGGGTTCGTTGAGCAGTAGGTTGTGAATCCAGAGCCAATTGAGCACCCGGTAGCCGGAGCGGAAGGCTTCATATACTCCATTGCCGTCAGGAATCTTTTCGTACTCCCCCGCTACGAGTGCAGCATTCAATGAGCGCATCTGCTGGGTAAAATATCGGATGTATTGGGGGTCTTTGCCGGCATTGAAATAGTGGAGGATGATGTCCACCATCTTATGCTGGCGGGCCAAATGCCGCAAAGCATAGGCGTTCACAGGCTCCCCATTAAGATAATCAAAGGGCAATACCCACTGGGTAGAGTCCGCATACTTGGTCATGTGGTCCATCGCACGGTTTTCATGCGAGCCTTCATTGCCATACAGCCCGTTGTAATGCATCATCCGCTGTTCTACGCCGTGGTAATCATAGAAATAGTGCTGAGCAAAATGTTGGCGGTAGTAGCCTGCCAGGGCGGATTCGGTAAGAGGCCCATCCTCAGAAAGGCGGTCTTTCACCTCAGGCTGTAGCAAGTCAGGAAGCTCAGTTACTGCCAACACCCGCTGGGCGGGTAGCTGTGCTACTAGGCTAAGGGGGAACAAGAGGAGTAAGAATACGGGGAGGGTCTTCATGTTGGGGTTCATTCGAGAGGGCGATGAGGCTGCTGCACAATCTAGCCGCTATATTACTTCGGTTTTGGTCCTCTTTTCTGCCGAAAACATAATTGTCACCTACTAACTACCCAATATGTAGCGGGTTAACCTTTCAACCTGAATTCGGGATACGCCCAAAATATAACCAGCTGGTAATGAGCGGTGGTGGATATTGCGTAAGCGATAGAGGCTTTGTCTGAGCCCGAGATGGCGGCCCGTAGGGCCCTCTTGTAGGGCAGGCTGCGCGCCCCGGGCGAGTGCCAAGCAGCGGGTCGCCTCCCGGCACGACCCCTTGCCCAAAGGCCGCCTAAGCGGACGACGGCAAGGGGATACGCTCAATGCCGTTAAGTTTAGTGACGCTGGACCGCATTTCAAATGCGCATAGAAGTTACGGTCGAAATGCAATTTCGACCGAGCAACGCTTAACTTAAAGATATTGGGGGTACGCCCTACCCTTAACCCGAACTCAAGTTAGATCGGAAGC
>JBCBHI010000590.1:0-3925 GCA_038525885.1 Bacteroidota bacterium | reverse complement strand
CCACCGTTGGCTGATAGTTCTTTCAAGTTGAAGCTGAAGAAGAAATCATAATCCAACGGTGGGTTGGGCGTGTTCATGCTAGGCTGGGGTATAGCGCTTATCATAGTGGGCGTACCGGTCATCACCTACTTCTTTGGCAAGCGCTGGTATTGCTCTTGGGTTTGCGGTTGTGGGGGCTTGGCAGAGACCCTGGGCGACCCGTACCGTCAGCTTTCGGATAAGTCGCTGAAGGCTTGGAAAATTGAGCGCTACCTCATTCACTCAGTATTGATATTTGCAGTGGTGATGACCACCGTCACCCTCGTCAACTTCTTCACCGATGGCCGTATGCTGGGATCACTCACCGGGCCCATCCAGGAGGTGTACGGATTTGCTATCGGTTCTGCCTTCGCAGGGGTGATTGGTACCGGCTTCTATCCTCTGATGGGTAACCGCATGTGGTGTCGCTTCGGTTGCCCCTTAGCTGCGTACCTCGGTATAGTGCAGAAGTTCAAGTCACGTTTCCGTATTACTACCAATGGCGGTCAGTGTATTTCTTGTGGCAACTGCTCTACCTATTGTGAAATGGGTATCGACGTACGCTGGTATGCACAGCGCGGACAAAACATCATTAGGAGCTCATGTGTTGGTTGCGGTGTATGTTCGCAGGTATGCCCTCGTGGAGTGCTCAAATTGGAAAATAAGGAAGAAAAAGGTAGGTTTAACGAGCCAATTTTGATTGGCAATGATGGTGTAAAAGTGGATATGTAATAACCTGCAATGTCCTTGATTTTAATGATTACTGCGGGCTGGCCGCAGAGCCATTTTACCATACATGTTATGGCGAATGAGGGGTTCTCTTTAGGGAACCCCTTATTTGCATCTGGGGTATTCGGGCAAGACCTAGCCAGCACCTCGGGTAGCCTCACCTACATCTTGGGCACAGTGGCTTTGGTATTGCTGGCGGTGGTGGTGATTGGGTGGCTGTTTGTGCAGCGTAGGTTGGCCCGACAGGTGGAGTTGGAAAATGCCCTGACAGAGAAGGCGGAGCAATTGAAAAGCATGCAGGATGCCTTCAGTGAGATGAGGGAAGACCTGAACTCGGCTAAGAAGACCGTAGAGCGCAAGAGCCGGGATCTGAAGATGATAAATCACATTCTGGACCTGAAAGTAGAGCGGAAGACCAAAGAGCTTCAGGAGGCCAATACAGACCTGAGCACCTTCTTGTATCGCTCCTCTCATGATATACTGGGGCCCATGGCCCGTCTTACCGGGCTGTGTAATCTGGCTCAGATGGAAGTGGCTGATCCCATGGCACTCAGCTACCTGGCCAAACTGGCGGATACCGCATCTGAACTCAATCAGATTATTAAGAATATCCAAGATGTGTTTGAGATCAAAAACCGTGAGCTCATACTGGGCACCGGCAATTTGCTGGACATCATTAATGAGATTGTCGAAAGCGACTTTGAAGAGGAGCTAAAAGGGGATGTAGATCTCAATTTGCAGATTGAGCCGGACCTAATGGTTACTACAGATTTGCAACTATTGCGTACAGTGTTTAGCGAGTTGATTAAGAACTCCCTGGTGCATAGGTCTAGCTACCGTGAAGAGGAATCTAAGATCAGTATTGTAGTGGAGCGCAAGTCTAAAAAGCTGTTAGTGATCGTGGATGATAATGGGTCGGGGATTCCAGCGGAACTCGAGGAAAAGATTTTTGACATGTTCCAACGGACCTCAGAAATGTCTAAAGGAACGGGAATGGGGCTATATATCGTCAAGTGCGCGTTGCAAAGAATGCGCGGCAATATTGTCTACAAAAGTAAGGACGACCCCGGTGCACGCTTCGAAATGCAAATTCCTAATTTCCAGACTGTATAAAGTGCAATAATTTATATTAATTGTATTATAATCTTGGAATTGATCAATTATATACAATTTATATAATTTAATACAATCCTCCATATATACCGATAATACTATCAGTGTTCCGATTGACCATTGATTATGACCGCTCTCATAAAGAAAGCGTCAAAAAGGTAACCTTGGTAAAATTATACCCGTTAATTAAGTTGTAAATCAGATATACAGTTAGCTTTTATAGATTTTGTTTAGTTAAGGCATTAAGGGTGAGCTTCTGGCTCACCTTTATTTTTTTAGTACAACTCCATCAGAACCTGTTGAGTTTTTTTCAGCGCTTCATCCGTAAAATCCAAGTGCGTCACCAACCTGATTTCTTTCTTGCCGAAAGGTACTCCTAGAACTCCTTGTTCCTTTAGATCATCCAATACTTGTGTAGGGGTGTGTGGTTCATGCAGAATGGCAATCACAATGTTAGTATCCACGGGTAACACCTCCTGCACCCAGCTGCATTGCTCTAGCGTGCTGCCAAGGGCCTGAGCGCGCTGGTGGTCCTCGGCCAGGCGGGCCATATGGTTTTGTAGGGCATAGATCCCTGCTGCGGCCAGGTATCCTGCCTGTCGCATGCCTCCACCGAATACTTTACGAACCCTACGGGCCTTCAGAATGGTCTCTTGACTGCCCAGTAATACCGAGCCAACAGGAGCCCCCAGTCCTTTGCTAAGGCATATGCTGATGGTGTCGAACAAGGGACCATACTGATCAGGTGTCTGTTGTTGTGCTACCAAAGCGTTGAAAAGACGAGCTCCGTCCAAATGATGGACAAGATTCTCTGCTTTGGCGAGTTGGCTAAGGGCCGTCAGGGTCTCCATAGGGTAGCAACTACCGCCTCCCTTATTCACGGTGTTTTCAACCGCAATCATTCGGGTATTGGGATGATGGATGTCCACGGACCGAATGTGATCCTGAACCAGTTCTGGAGTCATGATGCCCCGTGGAGCATCCGCTAACTTGACCGAACAAAGTGAGTTGGCCGCAATCCCTCCGCCTTCATAGTTATATATGTGCGATCGCCAATCGCAAATGATTTCGTCCTGCGGTTGAGTTTGCACCCGGATGGCAATTTGGTTGGTCATGGTGCCGGATGGGCAAAAGAGCCCGGCCTCCGTACCAAACATTTCTGCTGCCAGGCTTTCCAGCCGGTTTACGTTGGGGTCTTCCCCAAATACATCGTCTCCTACCTCGGCGGCCCACATTACTTTTTGCATAGCCCCGGTAGGTTTGGTTACCGTGTCACTACGGAGATCAATCGTCATGCTACAAAATACTTATATGATTAAAATCAGCGTTGAATGAATGATTATTAGAATTTTCGTAAAAAAGGCCGTGGATAATTAAATTTTTCAGCGTTTAAGTTAGACAAAAGCCTGATTTTCAGTATATTCAACAATATAATATTACCGAACTACGCCCGTTTACCTTGTAATGGTACTCTTAGAGGAATTGGCCCGTCAAGATCAAGAGGTGTTCTTCCGCCTGTTCTATGATCCGGTGCACGAAGTTTTTCGCGCTCACTGGCAGGGTACGCTTACCCAAGAGGAACTGCAATTAGCTGCTCACAAAGGGCTTGATCAACTCCATAAGTACGAATCGGTTTCATTCCTCCATGACCACCAAGATTGCTTGACTAACTGGCAAGACATCTGTTCTTGGACACGGGTTATGTGGGTGCCTAAAACCCTCTCCTCTTCCTTGCGGTATTTCGCTCATTTGGTGAGAGCTGAGGTATACGACAATTCAGCAGTGCAGCATGATATGGTGCATGGCTCGGTGTGTTGTGTACACAAAGAAAAGTCAGCGGCTATCCAATGGCTCAATGAGGTCTCCAATAAAGCCTTGGCTTAAGGTTCTCTCACTCCCCAGCTTCTCCAGTTTATTTCATCGGTACTTCCCAATTTTCCTTCATAGTGTACTCGTATGGTGCGCCCTGGTAGTATAGAGATGCTGTTGTTTGACCAATGGCTGACCCCGGGTGCCTCTAGCCATACGTCAGGGACGAAGGTGCTGCTGCTCAGTTCCACGGCCT
>JBCBHI010000589.1:0-3942 GCA_038525885.1 Bacteroidota bacterium | reverse complement strand
CGACTGTGCTTAGCTAATCGTTATCAGCAAGCAGTTGAGAACGAATAAAAAAAGCGTTCCAATCCTCAACGGTTGTTTGATTGTCATTATTCTTATGTATGAAAAGTATGTATTCCACAAATCATTTTTTATTCGTTCTCAACTGCTTGCTGATAACGATTAGCTAAGCACAGTCGGCTCAGCCTTTGAAATTTCTCAAAAGTATCTGATTCAGATGCCCTTTGCAAACAACTAAGTAAGCCGATTGGGCTTAGCGCCTGTCAGCAGTTTGTGCGTTCTTTTAGTAAGCTTTGTCCATTGCATCATCAATTTCTTTTAGCACCGAAAGCTTAGTTTCATGCTTTCGAGAGAGTTCAATAAAACGAATTATCATAACCCTAACACTACGTTGAAAAATGGCAAGGTCATTAAGTTCAAATTTTTTGTTCTTCCCATGATGTACAATTCCGCTACGGACGGCATACATGTCGGGTAACACACGTTTCATGAGAGCTCGATCTTCTGTGTTCTTTGTGACGATTTTTGGAAAGTACTTGGTTAAAGAACTCAAAATTGGTTCGGTCTCATTCTTTATTAAGAAGGATTCAACGATAATAAAAAGATCCACAATCCTTCGGTATGTATCACCTGTTGACATAGCCAGCGCATACAAATGAATTCCTTTCTTAACCAGTTGACCAATTTCGTTCGTTGATGGACTAGCAATAAATTGAGAAATTACCTCAAATCCTTCTTGTACCATCCTCTCATAATACTCTTTCGTGAGCATGAAATGGTTTGGGTTTCTTTGTATATGATCTTGTAGATCTTTAGGATTTATTGCAACTCCATCCATTTCCATTTCAATCTCCATTGAGAGAAAGTTCATACTTGGATTCAACCTAACCCTGTATTCAATGTCGAAATCTGTAAATACCGATGGAAAATCTACAGTTTGGCAATACATTTTTACTCCATCAATTGCTAAACCACACACCTTAAATGCTTCAATTTTTGCCTTCTCCCGATCGTAAAATCCCAGCGCAACAGATACCATTACTTGACCAGAAAATCTCTTTTTATAATGATCAATTGCTTCACTTTTCAAGCCAATTGATTTGCTGAAAGAATCAAAATCAGAATCCTTCAGAAAGTCGATGCTGACTTTTCCGGAATGAAAACTCTTTTCAATCTCCAGGAACATTACAGGAAAGAAGAACCAGTAAGTTTTGACTTTTTCATTTAATGTGAGGAGTAAATAATCTACAAAGTTTGAAATATCTTCTTTCTTGTAAGTTCTGATCATCCAATTAAAACAGGTTGATTCAACTAGATCATATGATACGTGCTTTTGAATCTTATTTTGTTTGTAGATGGATCTAACGAATTTTAAATATTCAGTCCTTGATTTGATATCCAGAAACCCTGTGATCTCTCCTTTTCTATCTGTGGCATAAGTTCCAAATTCATCTTTCCAATCCATCCCATCAATAGTGCCAAGATTTAGAATAGGAAGTTTGTGTGAGATTGAATTCTCTTGCTTTGGCTTTTTACTTTTCGGCTTTTCTCTAGTTGATTTGATTAGCTTAATCAACTCTATGCTTCTCGAGTTATAGTGATCCTTCGCCTTTTCTGCTAATTCTATCATCTAGGTGGTATAACTGCTAACTATGTTATAAAAAACAATATATGCATTATTAAGACTTAACCCTCCAAATGGGGTAGGTTAAACAATGTACCTCACGAATTAACATCTATAGTTCGAGTTGTAGATTATGGCAGGATATTGGAAGTTAAAAACCATAGCTGGAATACCTTGTCTACGAATCAAAGTTCCCTGAGGCTTATACAGTTTACCTTTGATTGACTCAATTGGGCTTAAGCAATAGAATTTACCCCATTCCAAGTCCTTTTCCATTGGGTGCAGCGTGAACACACTACTAAGAAATTTGTCATACCTGGATCTCAAGCCTGTGGAGCTTGTTAGATGCGCAAAATCTTTCAATTTTGGCTGTGCCGGCCCAACGAGGAAATCTGGAAAATGTCGGAATACGGTATGGACCCATTCTTCCATTTCTTGAAGGAAAAGAAACAAAAAGAGCCACCCCTCATATGGGGGTGGCTCGCTCAATAAAACGGGTAATACAGCCTAACTAGTTTCCTATTCTAAAGTCCGTGCTTGGGTCTCCGGTAAAGCAGTTCGGGATCACTGGGAATTCGGCCGTAATCACATAATAGTACGTGCCGTCAGGATACTCGGGGGTTTTGCCCCAGCGGCCGTTGCATTCGTCCAGATCGCCCAGGCCTTCCACATATTCAAAGTCCTGGATGTAGGTGCCATCGTAAGTGCCGTCAGGCGCATCGGTGCCGTCGCCGGGGCGAGACCCGGATCTTAGCTGCCAGCTACTATCCATCTCCTGGATGGCGGAGGTAAGGTCATTGGGGTCGCTGAAAACATACTTGTAGTATATGGGGAACCCATCCGCCGCATAGCCATAGATGAGGCTGTGCTTGGTACCGTCTTCGTTGGCTGCCATGGCCGTCATATCGCCGTGGTAGTGGTACTGGCCTTGGCTGGTTACGTGCCCTCCCACGTTGTCTACGTCGGTTTCGCCTGTCTCTGTTACCTTTTGTTGCCACTCCCAGTTTTCCTCGCCCGTGCTGGGGTTGGTGTAGGGCTTCAGCCCCATGGGGTTATATCCCAACCCGTTGATGGCCACCCCAAATCGCCAGAAGTTCTGATTGGAGGGGGTAGGTCCACCCGTTTCATTGTAGACATAGGTGGTGTCGCTAACCTGTGCAGGCGTAGCATCTATGGCCGCACTTAGGCTGATAGCCGTTACGTCTGCATTGGGGAAAGTGCCCGTACTATGGTCCGGTAGTTGGTTAGAAGTAACCGTGAGCGTACCCGAGGACCGTGTATAGCAGACCTGGCTTTCGGTGGTACTGCTGGTTTCGCAGGTGATGGTAGCCGAGCTTTGCGAACCATAGCTCACGTCGTAGTCGCGGCTACCGCTGTAGGGGAACACCCGGAAGTAATACGTTTTACTCTCCTCCAGCAGGGTAATGGTAAAGCCGCTAATGGTGGTACCGTCATAAATGGGCTGTGCTGCGTTGTGGCCGTAGGTGGTACTTTCTACAGGGTCATCGCCATCGGTGATGTCCGAGATGTTATTGGCCCGGCTCATATAGATCACGTAGCCATCTGCCCCCACGTCGGTCCAGCTGTTAATGGTGATGGTGTTGCCCGTGGCCGTGCCAAAAGTAAGCGTGGGCGAGGCCGCATCGTCGTCCAGAATATTCACCGAAGCCTCCGTAGAGGTACCGGCGGTGATGCTGCTAGGGAAGTTGCCATCGTCTAGGGTCAAAATCACTGTCTCATCACCCTCTGCATCGGTGTCATCGGTAATGTCAACCGTAATGGTGGCTTGGGACTGACCGGAGCTAATGGTAACGGATCCACTCAGGCTAGCATAATCGGTGCCGTTGGTAGCCGTACCGCTTACCGTGTACGGAATGGTGATGCCACTACCCGTATCGTTGGTTTTGGCCAGGGAAATGGTGAATTCCCCATCGTCGCTGCCTTCCGTTCCGGTATCGTCCGATGCCGTGATAGACGCTGTGGTAGCAAAATCATCATCGGTAATGGTGATGGTGGCGGAGGTGGTGCTACCCCCACTGATGCCCGTAGGGAAGTTGTCGGTATCCAACGTAAGCACTACCGTCTCATCGTCGTCATCTTCGCTATCATCAGTTACGGCGATGGCAATCGTAGCACTGGATTCCCCATCGGCAATATCCACCGAACCCGCCAGCGAGGTGTAGTCTGTACCATCGGTAGCAGTACCGCTCACCGTGTAGGGGATGGACAGGGTAGCGCCAGTATCGTTGGTTTTGGCCAGCGTTATAGTGAATTCTCCGTCTTCTCCTGCCTCGGTAGCCGTGCTGTCACTCACGGAATTC
>JBCBHI010000588.1:0-3944 GCA_038525885.1 Bacteroidota bacterium | reverse complement strand
GCCCAGAAGCGGCAGAACGAATGGGGAGGTGCTGGTTTCCAGCAAAAGGTAGGTGCCGCCTGGCGAGAGTTTGCCGTCGCCGTCCAGCCCAAGCTGGCCATCAACGAAGTAGTGGGCCCCAAGGCGCTACAGGACCTCTACCTGGACATGGTCCAAGGCAAAGTAGACCCCAAGCAGGGCAATATTGTGCGCCTAGGCAAGTGAGAGTATAGGACTCCCATCCTCCAAATAAGGCCCAAAATATGGTCTATCCGTTCTGGATTAACATTCGCAGATAGGCAGAAGCATCGGGCCGAACAACCCAAGGGATCATGCAAGAGCAAGTAGCGGTAGAAGAATTAATTAAGGACCTGTTTGTCCCCATTGCTAGCGGAACCGTGGAAATGAGAGATGACCGCACCAAGGAACTTTGGACGGTGGATATCCTTCCCTTTGCCCTGGCTAAATACCCCGTTACCCAGCTTTTGTATCAAGCTGTCCTGCATGACAACCCTGCGGCTTTTAGGGGAGATGCATTGCCCGTGGAGACGGTTTCCTG
The DNA here is from genome assembly GCA_038525885.1 of Bacteroidota bacterium. Taxonomy (GTDB): domain Bacteria; phylum Bacteroidota; class Bacteroidia; order Cytophagales; family Cyclobacteriaceae; genus DMST01. The sequence goes on along the minus strand of JBCBHI010000588.1, from coordinate 3,406 downwards.
GATGGATGCGGTGAATTTTTGCAATCAACTATCCGTAAGCCTCCACAAAACCCCTTGCTATACTTTGGATAGCAAAACCGGAGAAGTTTTGACCACTCCACAGGCGGATGGATTCCGATTGCCTACCGAAGCAGAATGGCAATTTGCTTGCCAGGCAGGAACCCGAAGCATTCGGTACGGTGAACTGGCGGATATAGCTTGGTTCAAAGAAAATGCTAATGACCAAACGCAGGAGGTAGGGCAAAAGCAACCCAACCCCTGGGGGCTATATGATATGTTGGGCAATGTATGGGAATGGTGCTCCGATATCTATGACCAATCGGTATACGGAGAATACCGCATTTTTCGTGGTGGTGGCTGGTGCGACCAAGAGCGGAGCGTAATGGCAACCACCCGAAGGAGAAGTCATCCTATATATTTTAAGATTGATGACTTAGGATTCAGAATCGCCAGGAATGCTCCACTTTAGGAGCCCTGTCCTTACCCCAAAATAAGAGATAGCCCCAACCTTCAAATAGCTAGAGATAAGTGGAAAATGTACCAGATCCTGCCGATGCCTTGCGGCAATATATCCAACGATACATTACCCTAGGAGCAGAGGAGTTTGCCTGCTTTTATGAATACCTGGAGGTAGCAGAATTCGAAAAGCACGCCTACCTGCATCGGGCGGGCAGCATATGCAGGCACCGGTATTTCTTGCTCGAAGGCCTGGTCAGGACCTATTACACGGATGCCAAGGGCAACGACCGAATCACACTGTTTGGGAAGGAACTCTGGTGGGTGACGGAGATGGATAGTTTTATCACCGAAGCCCCGTCCCAAGTACACATTCAGGCCCTGGAAAAGACTAAGGCCCTTGCCATTAGCAAAGCTAAATTGGAGGAAGTGTTTGAGAAGATCCCCAGTATGGAACGGTTCTTCAGAATTATCACCGAGAAATGGCTCATTGCCCAGCTTAGAAACAGCCATTTCTACATGAAAGCCAGCAGCAAGGATAGATACCAGTTCCTGGTGAGCTCCATTCCCAATTTTGTACAGCGCGTACCCCAGTATATGATCGCTTCTTACCTGGATATCACTCCCGAATACCTAAGTGAGCTTAGAAAAGCTAAGGCCTGATCGCCGATCTTAAGATGTCTTAAGTAGATCGATGCGCCCAGGCAAGACCTTCGTCCCATAACCAAAAACATATGGGACATGATGGAACGAATTAGTTATCAGGACATTCCAGAGGGAATGTTTAATAAGTTGATGGCCTTGGAGCAGGCAATCAATAACTCTGGCATCAGCATACAATTGCTGGAAATCATCCGGCTCAGAGTTTCGCAGATCAACGGATGTGCCTATTGCGTGGATATGCACCACAAGGAATTGAAACAAGCCGGAGAAACGGAACTGCGGTTGTCCTCCTTGTGCGTATGGCGAGACACCCATTACTTCAGCGAGCAAGAGCAGGCCGTTCTGGAATTTACCGAAAAACTCACCTTGGTGAGCCAAGAGGGTGTGCCAGAGGGCGTGTACCAGCAGTTGTCCAACCATTTCGATAAGGCCGAGATAGCTTTCTTATCCTTGGCGGTAACCCAGATAAACACCTGGACCCGGCTGATGCGGACCTTCAGATTTACGCCAGGAAACTACCAGCCTTCCGCTCAGGGGTAAACCCCATTGCCTCACTAAACCTTATAGGTTTCCAAAACCTATAAGGTTTGGGTATTTCGATGCGCACCACTGCCAACGGCGAGAATTCCTCTTAAGTCTTGCTTGCTCCTTATTTTTCACCAACATTATTTAGAATAATTATAAATAATGGAACCGAGGTTGGATAAGTGCTGTTTCAGACCGTATGAATAGACCTTCGCCTAAAGTATTAACCGTGATAAAAACGGAGCGTTTGACTCCGAATATGCACCGAATCACCCTGCACGGCCCCTTGACGGCCGACCTCAACTGGCGTGCCGGATCGTACGTGAAATTGATTTTGCCTAACCCAGAAACGGGCCTATTGAGTTTTGACAAGGCAGACAAGCCCAAAGTAAGAACCTATACGGCTCGGGCTTTCGACCTGAAAGCGCAAACGGTAACCATCGACTTTGCCATTCACCAGCCCGCTGGCCCGGCTACTACCTGGGCCATGGAAGCCCAAGTGGGATCTCAGGTGGGCTTCATGGGCCCTGGAGGGCTCAAAATGGACCCTTCCCTAGGAGATTGGTACCTGTTTGCGGCCGATATGGCTGCCCTCCCCGCGGCTATTTCGATTATGGAGTCTCTAGGCAAGGACGCCAAAGGGTATGCCCTACTAGAGGTAACCGAAGAACAAGACCAGCAGCAGTTGGACATCCCTGAGGGGATTGAAGTGAAATGGTTGCTGCATCCACACCCGGAAAACAAAAGCCAACAGCAGCTGGAAGCGATCAAAAGCTTGCCTGTCTTTCGGGGCCAACCCAATGTTTTTGTAGCAGGTGAACTCAGTACCATCCGTGAAATCAAAAACTATTTTCTGAATGAGAGCGATATGGAAGCGGGTTACCTCTACATCAGTTCTTACTGGAAAATAGGCTTGAAAGAAGAAGAGCATAAGACGGCCAAGAGAGCCATCCTGAGCTAGGAACAGGAAGTGCACTGCGCAAGCATACCTGCCTATCAAGCAGTGTAGCGATATCCCAACCTTTTAGTTGGAATCGTGCTCCTTTCCTACGTAGATGAAAGAAACCAAAGCCAATCTTCAGCTCAGATGGGAATCCGCGTGGAAACCTCATCAGGAAAAGTTGATCCGCGCGTTCCAACGCAAAGGGGATATCGCCAAGCTAGAGCTGCCTAGGACCCAGGAAGGATTCATCGACCTCAGAGGATTCGGCGCCCCAAAGAGTACACTACTGAGCAATCAAGTTCAGGGCGCGACCGAACCTACGTATCCGAGGGCATTCGCATCAAGGATTGGAATTTTGATGGGGTGGACTTCTCCCATGCTGACTTTGAGCGGTGTACTTTCGTTGGTTGTGCCTTCCGCAGGTCTAGGTTTTTTGAAGCCAAGTTGACGGCCACTGACCATTGGGGCAGTTGTTTTCAGGAGGTGGAATTCAGCAAAGCTGATTTGGGGCATGCCACCTTTCATGAGCAAAAGTCCTGGCTTTCTCCTGCCAAGGGGAATTTTGATCAGGTTAGCTTCAACCGGGTAAATCTATCCGAAGTACGGATGGAAAAGCAGGTACTGGCGAACTGCCAATTTACCGACTGCAAGACGAGCGCTCTCCGATTACATGGATGCGCACTCAAGGCATTGGGTTTCCGGGGCCTGGTTAAGAATATGTCGATTGGCCAATCGAAAAGGGTTGAAGCCCTTGATCTGTCTCAGGCAGAACTGAGTGGATTCAGCCTGGAAAAACAGGCTTTGGCTGGCTTTACCTTT
>JBCBHI010000587.1:0-3946 GCA_038525885.1 Bacteroidota bacterium | reverse complement strand
CGAACCGAAGTAGGGTATCCATGGCTGCGGCTCTTCGTCTAGCTGATCATTTCATCCTAAACCTATTTTACCTTGGTAATTGACGCTATCCCCTACCCTCGGTGATGAACTTCAATTCGCCGCTGGGGGTGATGAGGTAAAACTGCTTGATGGGCTCGGCAGGTTCTTTTTCCAGAGCTGCGGTTTCTAGCCCCTCTTCGTCTTCTTCCTCAGGGGTGAGGTAGGGAAACTCGAAGTCGATTTTGAGGGTGTAGGTAAATTGCACCACAGGTTCCAGGATGACGGAGTTGATGACCACGTCGTAGTCCTTGTAGCTAAGTGGGGCATAGAAGGCTGTTTGGGGGTTCCGGTAGTCGTCGTCTTCGTTGCCACCTTCGGTTTTGTCTTCCTTGGCAATAAGCGTAACTCCGGTGTAGTCCAGATACCGCTCTTGTGGCATGTAGGCACGGTGGCCTTCGGCTAGCTTGCGGTATACCTGGGTGAGGTCCATGCCTAGTTCCTTGTAGGCTTCTTGGCGGTGGGTTACTTCTTCCATGGCCTTCACGCGCATGTCGTGGTATACCTGCTCTATGTCCTCTACGTAGTATTCTACCCGTACCAGATCGTAGATCTCATGGGTGGCGGCAATGCTGAGGATGCGGTTGATCAGTTTGCTGTCCGAATAGCGAATGTGCATGTTGACTTGCAGCTCAAAACCTGCTGGTTTTTTCACCTTGGTGGTGCTGAAGAGACGGCTCTTCTCACTGTAGTAAGGCGCAAAGGCGATCAGGTCTTGAAACATATCGTCCTCGGTCACTCCCAAAGCTATAAGGTCCTCCTTGAACCCTTCGATGCGCTGGGTGGATAGCCGCTCGGCTTCTTCGGCCGTTTCGCCAATCTGGGTAATGTTGAAAATGGCCACCTGCTGGTCGGCCACTACGTTGTTGAGCACCTTTACCTCCATGATAAACCGGGTACTGGTGTTGATGTTGATGGCCGGGGCACCCGCCGCTCCGGAGCCATGGTAGGCCCGGTCGTTGGCCAGGTATTCTTCTAGTTGCTGGTTGGCGTATCCTCTCACGATGCGGCTTTGCATCTGTGCCAGCGAAGGAAGAGTAATGAGCATAAGGAGGGCTATACGGGTAAGTACTTTCATTGATCGGTGATTATGGAATGTGAGACTTAAGGGTTGCCGGGCCGAAACGATCAAGCCTGGCCGACAGTCCCAACAACGGAAGGGATGCAGGCTACTGACGAAAAAAGGCTTGCAAAGCGTTTGTAAAGGGTTTACAAGGTTTTTCCCTAGTTTTACAAGGCTCACCCAATGCTGATTTTGACTCCCCTACGTTGATGAAGGAAACCGTAGATGGTGACGTGTTTGCACAACTGCTCAGAGAGGTAGAAAGTACTTTCCGAAGGGCCTATCCGCAGGAAACGGACCCCATCCGAAGTTGGAAGGGCCAGCAGATTGTGGCCTTGCAGGAGCACTTGGCGGCTACGGTGCAGGGCCGGATCAGCGAGAAGTGGTTTTACACGTATGTGAAGGCGGTGCCACTCAAGAAACTACCCCGGGTAGATATGCTGGACTTGCTGTGTGCCTATGCGGGGTATCCTGACTGGGCGGCTTTTGTAGAGCGGCAAGCCCACCTGATAAAGAGCGATGGGGAAACTCCTGCCCGCAGGCTCAGCCCATGGGTATGGGTGGCGGGCCTGCTAATGATTGCAGGTATAAGTGCCTGGCTGGGCTGGCAATGGGGCGGCAATGCCTCCGGTGGGGTGTACCGGATATGTGTGGAAGATGCCATCCGCGGTACGCTGATAGTACCGGGACCGATAGAGGTAACTATTCTGTACGAGGACCAGTCGCCCGTGCGGGTGGTGGATGAGGATGGCGGTTGCCTGGAGCTGACGCTACCCCAGGAGCAGATTACGCTGGTGATCAATGCGCCGTACTACCGGCCGGATACCATCACCCGGAGGTGGCAAAGCCATATACCGGAGGAGCGGCTGGCCCTGCGCAGTGATGATTTTGCGCGGATGATCTACTATTTCTCTACGGGTAAGGTGGAGGACTACGAGAAGCGCCGGCAGCAGCTGGACATGATGTTTCATTCGGAGGCACGCATATTTCAGGAGGACCCGGAAACGGGTACGGGCATTGAACTGTATACCAAGGCGGAGTTTATTGATAAGCTCACCTTTCCGCTGGCTAGCTTGCAGGAGATACAGGTACTGGAGCTGGCCTATGAGCAAGAGAAGATTATAGAAATGCGGTTTACGCAGCAAGAATAGAACCTATGAAATCTGAGTTCGAATTAAGCGAAGGGCGTGCCCCCTTGCCGTCGCCCGCTCACGCGGCCTTTGGGCAAGGGGTCGTGCTGCTTGGCACTCGCCAGCCTAACCAGAGGCCCTGCGGGCCGCCATTTCGGGCTCAAACAGAGCCAGCATCACTCACGCAAAATATTCTACCCTATGATTATCAGCCCATTACATCATGTACATATCCCAAATTCAGGTTATGAAAGCATGGCTTTTCCTCTTTTGCGGGTTGGTGGCGGTAGGTGCTTCGGGGCAGTCCTACCAGCGGCAAGAGCAGCAGGTATCGCGTTCGCGGGATCTGACGGATGACCTGACGGCCAACCAACTGACTGACCGACAACTGAGTGCCTTCAGCCGCCGGGCGGAGCAGAAACTGCTGGACTTCTATGGCTATATGGGCTACCAGGCCAATGCCCAGTACAGTGCCATGAACTCGGTATCGGACACCCGCCAGCGTAGCCTGGATCTGTTTCAGGACACTACCACGCTGGTGGCTCCGCTGTTTTATGTGGGTGACCCCGCCCCTATTTTGGCTTTCCTGGATTCGGTAGAGAGTACCTTTGGTTCGGTGGAGATTCAGGTGGATAGTTTGGTTTGGGCTCAGCCGCTGGCCCTTGCCCCGGGCGAGTCGGTCTATGCTGGTACCTTAACCTACTTGTTGCATGCTCAGGGCTTCCAGGCCAGTGCACCAGTTACGGATCGCTTGGGCATGCAACGAGCGGAGGTGTATCTGCAGCAAGTAGAAAAGTCCTTTGGACGCCGGGGGAGTAACCTGGTGTGGGAGGTGCGCCTGGGGAGTATCCTTTGGGTGGAGGAATGAGCTTCTCGTGGTGGTTGGTACTGATCGCATAGGTTGCTGGTGTCGCCGGGGCGCGTAGCCAGCGCTTAAACACCAACAACGACAAGAAACTAAACCTTATAGGTTTTGGAAACCTATAAGGTTTGGAGGTTTGTGGATGGTTTGCGAGTTATTGATTCACCAGACGATACAGTAGTTCCCAGTAGGCGTAGTTGCTTACTCCTCCTGGGCGTAGCCCTATAGTGACCAGCGGAGGCACTTTGTATTTGTGGGCGACCACCATGTTTAGTTTAGGGATAATGGTGATGTACTGCCCACCCCAACCGGTAGCGCTGTATGCCCCTTCGAAGTCCGGGTGATTATGGATGCTCTGTAGCAGCCACCAGTAGTAGCCGTAAGCAAGCTGGTGCGGATAATCTGCCCCACGGCCCCAGCGGGAGCCTACGATTTCGGCCGGAGTAACCGTGGTGGTGATCTTCTCAATCCACTCCTTGGAGATTAATTGCTCCCCGTTCCATTCCCCTTCGTTGAGCATCAGTTGGCCAATCTTGGCCATGTCTCGCGTAGAGAAGTACATATGATAGGCCGGGTACCAGGACCTGCTACGGCGGTAATATTCGCGCTGTTTTTTGATATCCCAGTCCTCAAATCCCAGGGGAATGGCCAGTTGCGATTCAATTTCCTCATACACCGTGTTCCCGGTTTTTAGTTTAAGGATGTGTCCCGCAACGTTAAAGTCCCAGTTGTTGTACAGGTAATATTCACCGGGTTTTACAGAACCCCGGGCCAGTACATTGGCTTCGTCGTAGCCGCCGTTGGCGGGGCGATGGAATATTCCGGACCGTGCCG
>JBCBHI010000586.1:0-3958 GCA_038525885.1 Bacteroidota bacterium | reverse complement strand
TACGATTTCGGTGATTTGTTCCAATACATATTTTTCAACCCCAGAACCGAGGCCTATGATACCCTTCGGTCCGAAATCACCGTGAATGTGACCGGAAATCCTATTGTGGAAAAAGGGGTTGAGATAGAAACCACGGGGCTGTTTTATGACCGAATTGAAACAACCGACAATACGCTAAGAAGCCGGGTGGGCGGAGCATGGTGGCAATTGATGGGCAACGTATTAATTTTGCTGGCCTTAGTCTTTACCGCCGTACTGGTTTTCAAAAAATAATTCGGCACCCGCCACCTTTTATGGGTAACTCTTTCGGTACACTATTCAAAATAACCACCTACGGGGAATCGCACGGTCGTGCCCTGGGTGTAACCATCGACGGATGCCCGGCAGGCCTCCCCATCGATGAAGAATTTATCGCTTCAGAAATGGCCCGGCGTCGACCCGGCCAATCGCGAATAACTACCCACCGCCAAGAAGGTGATCAGGTGGAAATCATGTCCGGGGTGTTTGACGGAAAAGCGACCGGCACGCCCATCGGTATGGTCATCCACAATCAGGACCAGCGAAGCAAGGACTACTCCCACATTGCGGACAAGTACCGGCCCTCGCACGCTGACTACACCTACCAGGCAAAATATGGGCTGCGCGACTACCGTGGTGGTGGCCGTAGTTCGGCCCGCGAAACGGCCGCTAGAGTAGCTGGCGGTGCCGTAGCCAAAACGTTTTTGGAGTCCCAGGGGATCACCTGCCATGCCTTTGTTTCCCAAGTTGGGGGCCTTAGGATGGAGACACCCTATACAGAGCTGGATCTAGCCAAAACTGAGGACAATATTGTCCGGTGTCCCGACCCCGACATGGCAGAGCAAATGATTGCCCTGATAGATGATACGCGGAAGAATCGTGATACCATTGGGGGTATAATAACGGGGGTAATCCAGGGGGCACCAGCCGGACTAGGAGAACCTGTGTTTGATAAGCTGCACGCGGAGTTGGGCAAGGCCATGCTGAGCATCAATGCTGTGAAGGGCTTTGAGATAGGCAGTGGGTTCGACGGCGTAAAGTTATCCGGGTCTGCCCACAACGATGCTTTCTACACCGATGAGAATGGCCAGGTACGTACCCAGTCCAACCACTCTGGGGGCATCCAAGGGGGCATCTCCAACGGCGAAGACATTTATTTCCGGGTTGCCTTCAAACCCGTAGCTACCATTATGCAAGATCAGGAAAGTGTGAATGAAGCAGGTGAGTCCGTGACGGTAACCGGGAAGGGGCGGCACGACCCCTGCGTAGTACCCAGAGCGGTACCTATCGTGGAAGCCATGTCTGCTTTGGTCATGGCAGACTTTTTCCTCCTCCAACAAACCACTAAATTCCAGTTATGAAAAATATCCCTCTACACTGGCGGGTCATTATTGGCTTGCTATTGGGCACCATATACGCCTACCTATCCATCCAATTTGGTTGGAACCAATTCACCCTCAACTACATACAGCCCTTTGGTGATATCTTCATCAACCTTCTGAAACTCATTGCGGTACCCCTGGTCTTGTTCTCCATTATTTCTGGAGTGGCCTCCATGAAGGACGTGAACAAACTGGGCAGGATGGGTGGAAAGACCTTAGTAGCCTACTTGGCTACCACGGTGTTCTCGGTAGGTATCGGCCTTATTTTGGTAAATACTTTCAACCCAGGGGGGAATGTAGACGATGCTTTGCGGACTGAAATGCGGATCGACTACGAGCTGTGGCTGGAAGAGGAAGCTGGCCGTGGCAATAATATTCCCAGGCTCGATAATATCAACTACCTGTCAGATCCTGCCTATGCGGAGCAAGTAGCCGATGTACGCCAACGCAGAAGTACCGAGGTGGTGGATGCGGATACCCAGGATAAACTGGATAAAGCTGCTGCAAACGACTCCAAGGGGCCCTTGCAACCCCTAGTAGATGTGGTACCTGATAACTTCTTTGGTGCCTTGGTGGAAATGGAAATGCTTCAAGTCATCTTCTTTGCCATATTTTTCGGAGTAGTACTCGTGAGTATCCCCGGAGAGAAAGCGGACCCGGTAATGAAACTGGTGGACGGACTAAATGACATTTTCGTGAGAATGGTCATGATCGTGATGAACTGGATGCCCATCTTCGTATTCGCCCTCATGGCCGGGCAAATTGTGAAGGCCGCAGGGGCCGATACAGAGAAGTTTGTCTCGCTATTGGGTTTCTTGCTTCAGTATGGCGGGACGCTGGTCTTCGGTTTGTTACTCATGATCTTCCTGGTGTACCCCTCGGTCATTCACCTCACAGTGAAGAAATTGTCCTTCGGACGATTCCTGGGCAACATGCGCGATGCCCAAATTACCGCCTTCTCCACTTCCTCATCAGTAGCTACCTTACCCGTTACCATGAAAACGGTGCATGAGAAAATGGGAGTAAGCAAGCGTATTTCCAGCTTCGTGTTGCCCATAGGTGCTACAGTTAACATGGATGGAACTAGCATGTACCAAGCCATAGCGGTTGTGAGTATGGCGCAGCTACACATGGTAGACCTTACCTTGGGTCAGCAGCTCACCATCATCATTACGGCTTCCCTGGCCTCTATAGGTGCGGCGGCGGTGCCGAGTGCAGGTCTGGTACTCATGATTGTGGTTTTGGAGTCAGTGGGGCTCAATCCCTTGTGGATCGCTCTCATTATTCCTGTAGACCGGATATTGGATATGTGCCGCACGGTGGTCAACGTAACGGGAGACGCTACGGTATCTACCTTGATCGCAGGATCAGAAAAGGAACTAGAGGTTCCTGACAAAGTTGTGGCTGCCAGCTAAATTCTGGGAACCAAACGAAGCACCATTTGTTAGCCTGAAAAACATTCACTACTTCCATGGCAGAATCTGCAAAACGTCCGGTTTCGCTTTACCTGGAGTCCAACCCCAATCCAAATTCGTTGAAGTTTGTAGCCAACTTTATGTTGGTTCCAGAGGGGCAACACTTTGACTATCCTGATGCGGCCTCAGCGGTGGAAGCCCCACTTGCTTTGGAGCTGTTTTCCAAATTCGATTACGTAGAACGGGTGTTCTTTATGAACAACTTCGTGACGGTCACCAAATCAGGGTCCGTGGAATGGGCGGAGGTACAAACGGATATTCGGAACTTAATTTCCGAGTTCCTGGGAGACAACGTAGGGTTTGTAGTGAGCTTTGAACAAGCGGATGCTCTTGCCCAAGAAGGGGTCAATGATTCTGAGCTAATACAGAAGATCAAAACCATTCTGGATGAATACATAAAGCCCGCTGTAGAGCAAGATGGCGGTGCCATTTCCTTTCATTCCTACCATCAGGAGGATAAGAAAGTGAAATTGCTTCTGCAAGGATCTTGTAGCGGATGCCCCTCATCCACAGTTACCCTTAAGTCTGGCATTGAAAACCTACTGAAGCGGATGCTTCCCGAAGAGGTGGCTGAAGTAGAGGCCGAAGGTGTATAATTCCGACACATTTTAGGATTACGACCGATTTGTTCACGCAAATCGGTTTTTTTATGCCTTATCTGTATAGAATCAATCTGAATATCTAACCCCGATTCCTTAAATTGTAATCCTGCAACCTGTTCTTGTATGCCCGTAGGCAAACCAACCAAAGATCTCTTCAATCGGTTTTTCTGGGTGGTTTTAGCATTTGGTATCCTTGCTAACCAGCCTCAAAAGCGCGGTTCCTATAGCCTGGGTGGTTCGGTTTCCGAATCTAAGGCTAGAATTCGAGGTCCTAAGCCTTATCCAACTCGGCCTGCCCCAAACCGAGAGGCTAACGTACAGCAGCGGTTGCAAGCCCTTCAGCGTTTTGTAGATCCTAATACCGGGGAAATTCCATCCAACGTACGAGCCTTAGAAGTAGCATTTACCCGGCATATGCAACGGAGGCAGGCAGGGTCACTGCAGGCCCGGCAAGAAGAGAACTGGAATGTACAGGCCCGTG